>JANOSS010000090.1:0-19640 GCA_031415995.1 Caulobacter sp.
CTTCTGAACGTAGTCGGTGATCAAGGCGCCATAGGCGGGATTGGCTGCCGCGTGGTTGGCGACGCAGAAGCCGGCCGACTGGTTGGGGATGCCGACATTGCAGTACTGCTTGCCGCGGTGAACCTGGTTCTGGCTGGTATATTCGAAGGTGCCGTTGACGAAGCCCTTGTCGCCGATCGGCAGGCCCAAGTTGCCGGTGATCATGACGTCTTCGCCGTCGCCGAGAAAGAACTGGCCGTATTGTGCGGTCAGCGAACCGCCGCTGGGGCTGTCCTTGAGCTGGAAGTCGATGACGCCGGCGATGGCGTCCGAACCGTATTGCGCGCCGGCGCCGTCGCGGGTGACGACCACATTCTTCAGCGCCGAGGCCGGGATGGTGGCGGCGTCAGGCGCCTGCGCGCCAGTGCCGCCGATGCTGACCAGCGCCGAGCGGTGGCGGCGCTTGGAGTTGACCATGAACAGGGTCTTGTCGGTGGGCAGTCCGCGCAAGGAGGCGGGGCGGACGAAGGTGGCACCGTCCGAGATCGGCTCGCGAGCCAGGGTGTAGGACGGGACCAGCGACTTGAGAATGTCGTTGGTGTCGGTGAAGGCGGCGGACTTCAGGTCTGCTTCGCTGAAGGAGTCCACCGGGACCGCGCTGTCCAGAACGGTGCGGGGCTTGCCGCGCGCCGTGACGATCAGGGTCTCAAGTTCGGAAGTGGTTTCAGCCGCCGGGTCGGCAGCGTGCGCTGCGACAGAGTATCCAAAAGTAACGGACATCACAGAGATGCCTGCGAGTAGAGTCGTTCTAAAGTGTCGATTCATGGAGAGCCCCCTCGTTCAATTTATCAACGCAAGATTGATTCCTTCTCCACGGCGCTTGTCTCCCGGACTTTTCTATTTTTGATACTGCCGCGATTTTTCACTCGGACGTTGCCGGTGAATTCAGCGTGGAGTGAAGATGACGGCTTCCGCAATGGGGGCAGCGACAAGAAGTCGTCACAAATACGCGCTGCGGCCCCGGCGCCCCTTTGGGGAGCGTCGAGACCGCATTTTTAGGCAGAACGCTGCTTGTGGATTGTGCGGATCGGAGGCCTTGCCCCCTTCAGGTCAGGCGACGAGGCGGTGATCAGCCGGCTCGTGAACCTCGGACTCGAACAGGTCATAGGCGTCTTCCCAGGCCGCCAGACGCGAGTCGCGGCGCTCGGCGTCGTCGATGACCCGGATGATCTGGTCCTCGCGATCGTTCCACACCACACCCAGATCGACGACCCGCTCGGCGTCGCGGCCCAGCAGCAGGATGACATCGGCGCGGGCGGCGCGCTCATGGCTGATCCGCATCAGGGTGCGTCCGGCGCCCAGGTCGCGATGAATATCCGCGAAGGCCAGAACGGCTGAGATCATCGGCGCGTTTACAGGGGCGATGGCCCAGGCAGGACAGGCAAAGCGGGACATGGCGGTCTCCTGAGAGCCTGTTCGTTTCGTTCGAAACGGACGAACAGCCTCGCTTTCAAAGTGGAGAGCGTGACGAGCGCTGAAACCGGCTTCCGCTTTCAGCTGTCACGCTCTCGTTCGGACCAGACCGGTTTGCACGTGCGGTGCGCCAGATTCGGTCGTATGGAGAACGTATGAGGCACGAAAAAGCTGCACGGCTCCTGGATCTGGCTCGCATGCTGGCGGGATCGAGCGAGGGCATGACCCTGGACGAGATGGCGCGCGCCCTCGATGTGGGCCGGCGCACGGCCGAGCGCATGCGCGATGCGGTCTGGGCCGCCTTTCCCCAGATGGAGGTGGTCGACGATCCGCCGACCCGGCGATTCCGCATTCCCGCCGGTCTGGACGGCCTGTTCCAGACACCCACGGCCGAGGAACTGGCGGCGCTGCGGACGGCGGCTGATGCCTACAAGGCGTCGGGCGCCGAGGGTCGGGCCGCCTCGCTGTTCGCCCTGGAGCGCAAGCTGCTCTCGGCCCTGCGCGGCGCGGCCCGCCGCAAGGTGGCGCCCGACGTTGAAGCCCTGGTCCAGGCCGAAACCATCGCCATCCATGCCGGACCCAGGCCCTATGAAGACGAGACCGCCCTGGCCGCCATCCGCACGGCGATCAAGGGGCTGAGCGCGTTGTCATTTTGCTATGACGGCGGCAGCACGCCGGGCCGAACCCGCGAGGTGACGCCGCTGGGCATCCTGTTCGCCCGCAGCAACTATCTGGTGGCGCTGGAGGGCGATGACCCGCGCCCGCGCTCCTGGCGGCTGGACAAGATGAAGGCCCTGAAGGTGCTCGAGCGGCCGGCTCCTCCGCCTGAGGGCTTCTCGCTGCAGGCCTTCGCCGACGAGAGCTTCGGCATCTATCATGGCGCTGTCGAGGACGTGGTGCTGCGCATCCGGGCCGATCGGGCCGAGGATGCGATGCGCTGGCGTTTCCACTCCACCCAGACCGTGCGGCCAGAGCCGGACGGCTCGGTGACGGTGGTCTTCCGCGCGGCGGGCATGCTGGAACTGGCCTGGCACCTGTTCACCTGGGGTGACGGCGTCGAGATCGTCTCGCCGCCAGGTCTGCGCCAGATCATGGTCGAGGAACTGCGACGGGCCATGGCGGTGCATGATACAGCCAGCGCCGCTTACGGGAGCCCGCCTCAGACATGAACTACCGTCACGCCTATCACGCGGGAAACTTCGCCGACCTGCAGAAGCACGCCATCCTGCTGGCGGTGCTGGAGGCGCTGAAGGCGGGATCGCCCAGCCTGTCGGTGATCGACACCCACGCGGGCGCGGGTGGCTATGACCTGAGCGGCGAGATGGCGCGGCGGTCGGGCGAGGCCGACGCCGGGATCTTCCGGCTGCTGCAGGAGGCCGAAGCGCCGGCGGTGTTCGCCCCGCTGGTCGCGGCCGTCCGGACGATGAACGGCGGCCGTGACGGGCCGCTCTATCCCGGCTCGCCGCTGCTGATCGCCGGAGCGCTGCGCCGCGAGGATCACTATATCGCCTGCGAACTTCGCGATGATGATTTTGACCTGCTGCGCCGCTCGCTGGCGCCCTACGCCTTCGCCCAGGCGTCCAAGGCCGACGGTTACGACACCGCCGCAGCCAGGGCGGGGCGGGGAGGGCGGGCCTTCATCCTGATCGATCCGCCGTTCGAGCGCCCGGACGACTATGCCCGCATCGTCGAGGTCACACGTCAGGCGTTGCAGCGCGATCCCGCCGCTGTGCTGGCGATCTGGACGCCGCTGAAGGATCTGGAAACCTTCGACGCCTTTGTCCGCGGGCTAGAAACCGTCACGACCGACGCGTTAGTGGCCGAGGTCAGACTTCGCCCCTTGCTGGATCCGATGAAGATGAACGGCAGTACCATGGTCCTGGTCGGGGCTCCGCCCGAGGTCGAGCCCGCCGTGCGTGCGGCTACCGACTGGATCGTCCGCAATCTGGGCCAGGCCGGCGGCGCGGCCAGGGTCTGGCGGACGGCCGGGTGACCCAGGGCACGCCCAGCTTTGGCGAGGCGCTTGGGGTCTGGCTGAAGATCGGCTGCCTGGGCTTTGGCGGCCCCGCCGGCCAG
Source organism: Caulobacter sp. (assembly GCA_031415995.1). Classification (GTDB taxonomy): domain Bacteria; phylum Pseudomonadota; class Alphaproteobacteria; order Caulobacterales; family Caulobacteraceae; genus Caulobacter. Next base: position 3,529 of record JANOSS010000090.1, read on the forward strand.
ATCGCGCTACTGCACAAGACCGTTGTCGAGGAAAAGGGCTGGGTCGACGAGGCCCGGTTCGCCCATGCCCTGAGCTTCTGCATGCTGCTGCCAGGCCCCGAGGCCCAGCAACTGGCCGTCTGGCTGGGCTGGCGACTGCATGGGGTGCGGGGGGGCGTAGCGGCCGGACTGCTGTTCGTGCTGCCGGGGCTGGCCATCATGCTGGGTCTTTCGGCGCTCTATGTCGTGTACGGACGATCGGAGTGGGCCGGGCCCGTGCTGCTGGGTCTGAAGGCGGCCGTGGTGGCGCTGGTGGCCCAGGCCCTGCTGCGCATCGGCGGCCGAACGATCCGTGACCGCGCCGGGGCGGCGATTGCCGTCTCCGCCTTCGCCCTGCTGAGCTTTACGGTCTTGCCGTTTCCGCTGCTGATCCTGACGGCGGGCGCGATCGGTTGGGGACTGGGCGGCGGCGCGATCGCGCCGGGCGCGTCGGAGGAGGTCGTCGCGCGCGGCGGAACGCTGCGGACCGTGCTGATCTGGCTGGCCGTGTGGCTGACGCCGGTCGCGGCGGCCCTGGCCATCGCGCCAGACTCCGTGGTGGCGCGGATGGGGGGCATCTTCAGCGGCCTGGCGGTGGTCAGTTTCGGCGGCGCCTATGCGGCCCTGGCCTATCTTGGCCAGGCGGCCTCTGCCTTGGGTTGGCTCACCCCGGTCCAGATGCTGGACGGCCTGGGCCTGGCCGAGACGACCCCCGGGCCGCTGGTGCTGGTCTTTGTCTTCGTCGGCTTTGTCGGTGCGTTTCAGGCCGCCTCGCCGGAATGGGCCTGGATCGCGGGCCTGGCCGGCGGCCTGATGGCGGCCTGGGCAACCTTCGCGCCGTCGTTCCTCTGGATTTTCGCCGGGGGGCCGTTCGTCGAGCGTCTGCGCAGCCGCCCGCGTCCGGCGCGCGCCCTGGCCATGGTTTCAGCGGCCGCCGTCGGGGTCATTGGTCAACTGGCGGTGTGGTTTGCCACGCATCTGCTGTTTCGCACCGGCGGCGCGCTGGCCTGGGGCCCGTTGAAGGCCGCCATTCCTGACCCCGCCAGCCTGGACATCGTCGCCCTGGGCATGACGGTTCTGGCTCTGGGTCTGACCTTCGCCCTGCGCCTGCCGGTGCTGGCCCTGGTGGCGGTGATGATGGCCACGGGGCTGGCCCTGAAAGTCTCCGGACTGGCTTGACCTAGCGGCAACATTTTCGCACTTGCGAACGCCAGAACTGTGTTATGTTGCATTGCACAAAATCGCGGTTGCCGGAGCGCACGCCATGGTTTCCAACCTGTCTGTCATTCCTGAGTTCAAGGCCGAGCGGGGCGACCCCGAAACGGCGCCCCACGTGATGATCGGCGCGGCCTCGCCGCTGTGGCTGATGTTCGGCGGGGCGGCTGCTGCGGGCGCGGCCTGGTGGTGGTGGGCGTCGCGCTGGCGCGAGGCCGTCAATATCGAGGCGCTCAGCGCCCTGGCACCGGAACCGCTGGCGCCGCCCGCCGCAGAGTGGGCTGAGCCGATCGCCGATACCGTCGCCGAGCCCGCGCGGGACCTGGCCACCGAGGCCCTGCTCCAGCCGCTCGAGCTTGCCGCAGAAGCGACCGTTGAGACTCTTGAGGCCGTCGAAGCCGTGGGCGAACTGGCGGCCGAGGCGCTCATTGACGTCGCCGAGGCTGTCGTTCCCGAGCCCGTCGCGCCTGTCGCCATGCTCGAACCGGCTGCGGAAGTCGAGGCTGCGGCCGTTGAGGTCGCGGTCGAGGCTCCGATCGAAACCGCCACGCTGCTCGCCGATGACCTGACTCGCTTGGTCGGGATCGGTCCCAAGCTTGCGGCGTCGCTGAGCGAACTGGGCGTGACCAGCTTCAGCCAGATCGCCGCCTGGACCGCCGAAGACATCCAGTCGATCGACCAGTTGCTCAATCTCAAAGGCCGGGTCGAGCGCGACGCCTGGGTCGCCCAGGCCAAGCGTTTCGCCGGTGCCGCGACCGAGGCCTGAGGCCCCGGTCGCATCCCTCAGGGTCCTAACCGGGGGTCAGCGGCTCGCGCCGATGCCCCCGGGGCCGCACTCGGTGTTGAGGTACTTTTCGATCTCGACCAGCTGCGTCTCGATCATGGCCGGTTCCATGGTGATGAAGCCGTGGCCCATGTCCTTGATTTCGAGATAGCGGTGCGGCTTGCCCGCCGCCTTCAGTGCATCGACGAACTTGCGGGACTGTTTGACATCGACGTTGGTGTCGCGGTCTCCGTGGTAGATGAACAGCGGGATCTGGGCGGTCTTGGCCTGTTCCAGGGCGTCCAGGCCCCGGATCGTCGGGTTCTGGAATTCCCGTTGGAAGCGGTTGTCGAACGTGGCCTGCTTGAGGCTGGCCAGGTCTCCGGCCCCGGCGCCTGAAATGGCGCACTGATACAGGCCGTTAGGCCGGATGGCGGCGGCCAGGGCCGAATAGCCGCCATAGGAATAGCCGAACATGGCGACCGCGTCGGGCGCGGCGACCTTCTGGTCGATCAGCCATTTGACGCCGTCGTCCTTGTCGTCCTGCATCTTCTGGCCCCACTCGCCGTCACCGGCGCGCCAGAGTTTCTGACCCCAGCCCTCGGAGCCTCGGAACTGCGGCTGCAGCACGGCGTAGCCGCGGCTGGCGAAATACTGAACCCAGCCGGCGGTGTCCCATTCCAGGTTGTCGCGCGCCCAGGGACCGCCATGCGGCTCGATCAGGGTGGGGTAGGGGCCAGGACCGAACTGGTCGGTCGGCGGCGTGGTCAGGAAGGCCGGGATCATCAGGCCGTCGCGGGCCGCATACTGCACCAGCCGCGTCGCGCCCAGCGAGGCGGTGTCCAGGTCAGGGCGAACCTTGCCGAGCAGTTGCAGAGTGCCGGACGCGTCGAGCAGGTAGTATTCGCCCGGATTGCCGGGGCCGGACTTCTCGACAATGAAATGCTTCAGGTCTTCTGACCAGTCGGTGATCATCGCGTCGGCGCCGTCGGTCACGGGCAAGCGCGTCGCCGCCCCGGTGGCGGGATCAACCCAGTTCATGGCGATGGTCTTGACGCCCAGCGCTGCCCGCAGGCCCTTGTTGAGCGCAGCCAGGGTCTCGTCGGTCCAGTAGATGCTGTTGGTCGGGCCTGCGTAACTGAAGCCCAGCACCCGGCCATAGTCCCTGACGGCGCTTGATGTGATCACGCCGCCAGCGTCGAACAGCTTGTGCTCAAGCAGCGGCTCGACGATCTGGCGGGCCTTGATGTCGTAAACATACAGGCCTGCCTTGTCGCGGCCCTTGCTGGACGAAATATAGATGATGTTGGGATCTTCGGTGAAGCCGACGATCGAGACCGGTTCACGGTCCTTGGCGTACCAGCGAAAATGCTCTGACCACTCGCCACTGGACGGATCGCGGATCCACTGGGCGAAATAGACCGCACCCTTGTCGTAGTTCAGTTCCTGGCGCGTTCGGATCTCGCCCTTGAGGTCCAGCCGGAAGCCGCCGAACCGGTCCGAGCCGCGCATCAGGCGCTCGGTCTCTCCGGAGTAGATGTCGACTTTCACGATGTCGCCCCGCGTGTCGATCCGCGCGTCTTCGACCACGACGTGGCGCGGATCGGCGGGCAGGGTGTCGATCAGGGTCGCATCGTCGAACTTGGCCAGATAGGCCTCAAGTTCCGACTTGGCTCGCGTATCCGGCAACAGGGTCGTCCACGACTTGCCCTGCAGATCCGACACGTACTGACGGGTCAGGTGGCCCTTGTCATTGCCCTGGGTGAAGGTCTGGATCGTCCGCACCAGCAGGCGGTCGTTCTTCAGGAAGCTGACGCCCAGAATGCGGACCTTGGCGGCCGAGATGACGGCCGGCGGCTTGTCCAGGGCGTCGGTGGCCCAGACCGAGATCGTCGGGCTCTGGCCCGCAGGCGAGGTCAGGGCCACGATGTGCTTGCCGTCGCGCGAGATCTGCACGTTGCTGATGGCCGGCGGGTCGGAGAAGATCTTGGCAGTCAGTGGCGCGGCGTGGAGCGCCGGCGCTGTCAGCCCCAGCAGACTGGCGACGGCCGCGATGAACTGGCGTGGAACGAATCTCACAGGGGGCTCCTGGGCGAAAGGGCGAGTCGCGGCCGAGGTGCGGCTTGCGACCAGAATTCTACAATAGCGATCAGGAAAAGCCGGCCAAGCCGTCTGATGGCTTCGCCCGGCGCATGCTGAGCCGGAAACTGCGTGCCGAATGTCACACCGTGTCGAAATTGCGTCGGCAATGCGACGTATAAGTTGCGGTGCGAGCCCGGAAAAGTTCATTTCTAGATGTGGTTATATCCTGCCCGCTCAAGTCGAGCGCTCGTCAAGACTCGCCACGTTCTGCGAAATCACGGAGGCTTTATCTGTCATGTCCAATCATCGTAAGCATCTTCTAGCCTCCACGGTCATCGCCGGGCTGGCCGCCGGCGTCATGTCGCCGACGCTCGCCCTGGCTCAAGCCGCCGCGCCGCTGGCCACCACCGACGGGCAACCCGCCGAGTCGACCGAGATCGAAGCCCTGATCGTCACGGGCTCGCGCATCAAGCGCAGCGAATTCAACAGCCCCGACCCGATCCAGGTGATCAGCGCCGAGCAGGGCAAGCTGAAGGGCATCTCGACCGCCGCCGGCCTGCTGCAGACCTCGACGATCGCCTCGGGCTCGCCCCAGGTCACCTCCGCCATTTCCAGCGCCTTCGTCACCGACGGCGGCCCCGGCGCTGAAACCGTCTCGCTGCGTGGCCTGGGCGCCAACCGCACCCTGGTGCTGATCAACGGCCGCCGCACCGGCCCGGCCGGCGTGCGTGGCGGCGTGTCCGCCGTCGACCTGAACGTCATCCCGCTGTCGGCTATCGACCGCGTCGACATCCTGAAGGACGGCGCCTCGTCGATCTATGGCTCCGACGCCGTGGCCGGCGTGGTCAACATCATCACCAAGCGCGACACCGACGGCTTCGAGATCGACGCCTTCGTCAGCCAGCCCCAGGACAAGGGCGGCGAGCAGCAACGCGGCAGCCTCAGCTGGGGCAAGACCTTTGACCGCGGCTTCTTCAATATGTCTTACGACTATTCGAAGACGTCGGAGCAGACCAACGGCCAGCGCAGCTACACCAACTGCGGCCGCCAGTACATCACCGACGCAAACGGCAAGCGCAAGGACACTATCGATCCGCGCACCAACTCCGAGCAGTGCCGCGACCTGCTCTACGATCAGATCTGGCTGTATGACTTCAACTTCAGCGGCATCGATGGCAAGCTGCAGTATGACTACGACGGCAAGCTGGGCGGCCTGATTCCGCAGATCCCGCCAGGTCAAGCGGCTAACTATCCGGGCATGCCGGCCGGCTTCTACACCGTTGGCTACAGTGACGATCCGCAGGCCAAGGATATCGGCGTGCTGGACTATAACAGCCCGTTCAACCTGGCCTCGTCGCTGACTCCCCGCACCGAGCGGTCGACCGTCTACGCCCAGGGCGCCTTCGACATCACCGGCAGCGTCGAAGCCTATGGCGAACTGCTGCTGAACCGTCGCTCGACCAAGACCAACGGCTATCGCCAGTTCTGGAGCTACTTCTACACCGGCGACTACGATCCCCTGAGCGCCGGTTTCACCGGTGACTTTATCTTGTCGCCGACCCCGGTGACCAACCGCAACCGTGCCGGCCAGCGCGTCGACTATCAACGCTATGTCGGCGGTCTGCGCGGCGACTTCGGCAAGATCGACTTTCTGAAGGGCTGGGACTGGGACGTCTTCACGCAGTACAGCCACTCCAAGGGGATCTATTCGCAGGACGTGATCCTGCAGGACGCCGTCGACATCGGCGCTTTCCGCACCGGGTCGTGCGCGGGCCAGGTCACCTCGGTCAGCAAGAAGCAGTGCGTCGACGTCAGCTGGGTCACGCCCGACTTCCTGGCCGGTAAGTACACCGCCGCCGAAGAAGCCTTTCTGTTCGACAACGAAGAAGGCTCGACCACCTACAAGCAGCTGGTCATTGAAGGCTCGACCTCGGGCACGCTGTTCAAGCTGCCGGCCGGCGACGTAGGCGCGGCCTTCGGCTTCCACTACCGCAAGGACTCGATCAACGATACGCCCGGCGCGATCACCCTGGCCGGCAATGTGTGGGGTTCCTCCACCGCCGGCATCACCAAGGGCGACGACCTGGCGCGCGAGTTCTTCGGCGAACTGAGCGTTCCGCTGCTGAAGGGCCTGCCCTTCGCCGAGAGTGTCGAGCTGTCGCTGTCGGGCCGCCATACCAAGGTCAACAGCTATGGCGAGGACGACACCTACAAGATCGGCCTGAACTGGCAGTTGATGCCGTCGTTGCGCGTGCGGGCCACCAAGGGCACCTCGTTCCGCGCTCCGGCGCTGTTCGAGCTATACAAGAACGCCGAGACCAGTTTCGCGTCACAGCGCACGCTCGACCCCTGCATCCGCTGGGCCACCAATCTGGCCCAGGGCAACCTGCCGCAATACGTCGCCAACAACTGCGCTGCCGCCGGCATTCCGGGCACCCATACGGGCTCCGGCTCGTCGGCCACCGTCACGGCGGGCGGCGGCAAGGGCACTCTGGAAGCGGAAACCTCGAAGGCTGTCACCTACGGCGTGATCTGGACCCCCAGCTTCGCCAACCTGAACGTGGCCGTCGATTATTTCGAGATCGAGGTCAATGACGAGATCACCCAGCTGGGCGCCGCCCGTATCGTGTCGGGCTGCTATCGGTCCCTGTCGTTCCCCACTGACCCGCTGTGCAGCCTGTTCACCCGCACCCCGGGATCGAACCTGATCAGCCGGGTCACCAACAACTATCTGAACATCGCCGAACAGGCTAACCGCGGCATCGACCTGACCGTTCGCTACGGCCAGGATCTGCGCTGGGACTCCAAGCTGACGGTCGATCTTCAGACCACCTGGCAGCTTGAGGACACCACGGCCCTGTTCGCCGGCACGACCATTGATGAGAACGGCTTCGTCGGCGATCCCGACTGGACCGGCCAGCTGAACTTCCGCCTGGTCAAGGGCGACTGGACGGGCTTCTGGGGCATCGACATGGTCGGCAAGGCGTCTGACGCCGAAGACTATGCCAACAAGAACGCCGCCGGCACGACCTTCTACAAGATCCACACCGAGTTCACGGCCTATCACGCCATCTCGCTGCAGAAGAAGTTCGACGACTGGTCCATCCTGGGCGGCGTGGCCAACGTGTTCAACGAGGAGCCCCCGGCTGTCTCGCTGGGCCAGGGCAACTACAGCACGGTCGGGACCTCGGTCTTCGCCTCGCAATACGACTATATCGGCCGTCGCCTGTTCCTGAACATCACGGCGCGCTTCTAGTCTCTTAGGCAATTGGACTAACATGGACGGCGGCGGGGTGACCCGCCGCCGTTTTTGTATCGATATCCGTGTTGGGGACCTGATCGCGTGAACGCCATCATCCGGGGCAAGCCCGACAATCTCGACGAGATCGGCCTGCGCTTTGAGCGCGTTGCGCTGACGACGCCGGTCTATCTCAACAGCGTGCCCAAGGCCGGCACCCACCTGATCCGCAACATCCTGCGGATGTTCGTCGCCCCCGAGCAGCACTGGCGGCGCGAATACATCCAGCACGCCATCCTGCGCCAGTACGGCCCCGAGGCGTTCTCAAAGGCCAAGCCGATGATCAGCTGGGGGCACATGCTGTTCTCGGACGAGTCGGCCATCGCCCTGCGCGATGTGCGCCACATCGTGCTGGTCCGCGATCCTTACGACTGGGTGCTGGCCCGGGCGCGGTTCTATCTGTCGGACGAATTTCAGGGAAACCTGAACCATATCAAGGGCGGCGCGGCGTCTGCTGAGGATGTCATCATGATGATGATCATGGGCGCGCACGGAAAGGTGCCGGACCTGAAGGACATCTTCGCCCTCAACGCCGTGGCGTGGATGGGGTCGAGCGCCGTCGTCGTGCGCTACGAAGACATCATCGACAGCCTCAACGACCTCGGCTCAAGGCGGGCGGAAACCTTCTTCGCGCAACTGCTCGCCGATTGCGGTCTGCAGCTGCCGGCGGACTGGCGCGACCGGGTCGAGGCCGGCGCCGACCGCCGCGAGAGCCGCACGGCCAGCGAGAATCTCAACGTGACTGCGGATTTGCCCAAGGTGCTGTCAGAGGCCCACAGGCGGGTTGTCGACTTCCATGCGCCCGGCTTGAGAACGCTGCTCGGCTACGTTTGAGGGCTGCCACGCGCCTAGAGAACGACTGCGGTCCCAGACACCGAAACCATCATCATCGAGCCGTTCGGCCCGACGGTGTTGTAGTCGAGATCGACGCCGACGATGGCGTTGGCACCCAGCTTCTCGGCTTCCTTGATCAGGTTCTTCATGGCGTCCTCGCGAGCGCGGGCCAGAACCCGTTCGTAGGACTTGGAATGGCCGCCGATGAAGTCGCGGATCGCCGCCATCAGATCCAGCACCACATTGGCGCCCAGGATCGACTGGGCATAGATCGCGCCCTTGTAGTCCTGAACCGGCCGGCCTTCGATGAAGGGCGTGGTCGAGATCAGCATGGATAAACCCCTGTGCGACGCACGCGCCAACGTCCTTAACTTAGGCGTAAACGTCGCCCTTCGCGAGGGGCTCCCCCACAAAGCGTCACTTTCTGACGCCATTCTCTCGCGAGGCGGGAATCTGGCGTTCTGCCACTTCCTGCGCGCCGATGGTTAAGGCAGATTGACGCCAGTTTTTGCTCCCGGAGTTTTCCTGGTGATCTTCGCCAAGTCGCATCTCGACCTGCACAACATCCGAAGCAACGTCGAGCGGGTAAAGAAGCTGTCGGACAACGTCGTCGGCGTCGGGCCGCTGGGCGTTGGTCTGGACGGCTTGCTGACCTGGATCCCCGGCGCTGGCGAGCTCTACAGCCTGGGCGCAGGCGGCCTGATCATCATGGACGCCGTGCGGGCGCGCGCCGCGCCGATGATCGTCATCCAGATCGTCGCCATCATTCTGATCGATACCGTGGCCGGCTCGCTTCCGGTGGCGGGCAAGGTCGCCGACCTGCTGTTCACCGGCCACAAGTGGTCGGCCGACATGCTGACCAAGCACATGGACGACACCATCTATTTCGAGGGCTCCCGCAAGGATGTCCAGGGAACGGCGGAGTATCGTGACCTGCTGGCCCGTATCCAGGCCGGCAAGGAAAAGCGCCGCGTCGTTTTCCTCGGCTAAGCTTCTACAACCATAGTGAAGGCAAGGCGTTGATCAGAGCATGACCGTTGAAGCCGCCCCCTATTCCGACAGCTCTCGCTCGCGCGCTCATCGCGCCTGGAGATCGGCTGAGACCATCAAGGGTCTGTCCGATCGCCTGATCGGCGTCGGACCCTTTGGTCTGGGCCTGGATGGCGTGCTGTCCTGGGTGCCCGTTGTCGGGCCGCTCTACAGCATCGGCGCCGGTGGCCTGCTGCTGATCCATGGCCTGTCGGGCGGGGCGACCTTCATCACCCTGGCGCGGATGGCGGCCTATATCGTCATGGACACCGCTACCGACGTGGTGCCGATCGCCGGCTCGGTGGTGGACATGATGTTCCCCGGCCATCTGATGGCCGCCAAGGCTCTGCAGAAAGACATCGAGGCGCGGCACGGCCTGCCGGACGACGTGGCCCTCAAGCGGACGCCCAAGAAGCGCGCCAAGGCCGGCAAGCGTTAGCCGCTTCAGTCGATGGTGGGCAGGTCCGCCACGCGCACAGTCAGGTCCGGGAAGGCGAGGGGAACGACCTCGCCGTCGCGATCAACCTGGGTGACCGCGCCATAGCCCTCTGGCCCCGGCTGGCGATGAACGAAGATCCGGCGACCATAGGCGTCGACAACCCAGTAATCGGTCACGCCGTGACGGGCATAGAGCGAGGCCTTGAGGTTCAGGTCGCGTAGCAATGAGCTGTCCGCCACCTCGATAAGCAGCAGCACATCAGGGCCGCGCACTTCGTCGACACGTTTTTCCGCCGCGTGAAGCCAGATATCGGGGCTCGGATTTGTGCCGCGCGCGAGGCTCAGCGTTCCCTCGACGTGCACATCAATGTCGTCGCCAAGCTCTCTGATGAACAGCTTGATGAGCATCTGCTTGGCGTACATGTGCGGTGCATTTTGCGGCGACATGTCGAGCAGTTCCCCGTCGATCAGCTCCACTCGCTCATCGGGATCAAGCGCGCCAAGCTCAACCATAAGGAAAACGTCTTCGAGTGTGAAGCGCACGGGCTCGTTAGTGGTCCGATCGATAAGGCGGCCATCGACAAGCGCCAGGTCGTCATTGGACGGCAATAGGCCCGCCGCCTGCATGGTGAGGATCTCATCATGGGTGAAGCGGTGGAGGGGCGTCGACTGCTGGAAGCGGACGGGCGCGTTCATGATCGCAAGACTATCACGATCATGAGTGTCTGGGCGCCCCGCGTTTAAGCCGCCGCCCCCTGGGTGTAGCCCAGTTGCACGTTCAGCTTTTCCAGCACTTCGATGGCCGCTTCGGCGATCACCGTGCCGGGCGGGAAGATGCTGGCCGCGCCGGCGTCGAGCAGGGCCTGGAAGTCCTGGGGCGGGATCACGCCGCCGACCACCACCACCATGTCCTCGCGCCCGAGCTTGGCCAGTTCCGCCTTCAGCTCCGGCACCAGGGTCAGGTGACCCGCCGCGAGGGACGAGGCGCCCACGACATGGACGCCGGCCGCGATGGCGGCCTCGGCGGCCTCACCCGGGGTCTGAAACAGCGGGCCGATCTCGACCTTGAAGCCCAGGTCGCTGAAGGCGCTGGAGATCACCTTCTGACCGCGGTCGTGGCCATCCTGGCCCATCTTGGCGACCATGATGCACGGTGGTCCGCCATGGGCTTCCTTGAAGGCGGCGACCATGGCGCGGGCGCGGGCGGCCTTGGGATCGGCACCGGCTTCCTTGCCATAGACGCCCTGGATGGTCTGGATCACGGCGCGGTGGCGGCCAAAGACGTTTTCCATCGCCAGGCTGATCTCGCCGACCGTGGCCTTGGCGCGGGCCGCGTCAACGGCCAGGGCCAGCAGGTTGCCGTCGCCGCGTGCGCCGTCTTCCAGCGCCTTGAGCGCGGACGCCGTGGCGACCGGATCGCGCTCGGCCTTCAGGCGGGCCAGCTTTTCCAGCTGCTGGGTGCGGACCGAGCTGTTGTCCACCTTCAGCATCGGGATCACGTCCTCGACCTCGGGCTTGTAGCGATTGACGCCGACCACGCTCTGGCGATTGGCGTCGATGCGGGCCTGGGTCTTGGCGGCGGCCTCCTCGATGCGCAGCTTGGGCAGGCCGCGCTCGATGGCCTTGGCCATGCCGCCGGCCGCCTCGACCTCCTCGATGTGGGCCAAAGCCTTGCGGGCGAGGTCGTGGGTCAGGCGCTCGACATAGTAGCTGCCGCCCCAGGGATCGGCGACGCGGGTCGTGCCGCTCTCCATCTGCAGGAACAACTGAGTGTTGCGGGCGATGCGGGCCGAGAAGTCGGTGGGCAGGGCCAGGGCTTCGTCCAGGGCGTTGGTGTGCAGGCTCTGGGTCTGGCCGTTCACGGCGGCCATAGCCTCGACGCAGGTGCGCGAGACATTGTTGAACACATCCTGCGCCGCCAGCGACCAGCCCGAAGTCTGGCTGTGGGTGCGCAAGGAGAGGCTGCGGTCGTCCTGGGGATCGAACTCGCGCTTCATCAGCCGGGCCCACAGCAGGCGGGCCGCGCGCATTTTCGCGACCTCCATGAAGTAGTTCATGCCGATGGCCCAGAAGAAGCTCAGGCGCGGCGCGAACACGTCGATGCTCATGCCGGCCGCGACGCCGGCCCGGGCATATTCGATGCCGTCTGCCAGGGTGTAGGCCAGCTCCAGGTCGGCCGTCGCGCCGGCCTCCTGCATGTGATAGCCGCTGATCGAGATCGAATTGAACTTCGGCATATTGGTCGAAGTATATGAAAAGATGTCGGAAATGATCCGCATCGAAGGTGCCGGCGGATAGATGTAGGTGTTGCGCACCATGAACTCTTTGAGGATGTCGTTCTGGATCGTGCCCGACAGCTTGTTGGGCGAGACGCCCTGTTCCTCGGCCGCCACGATATAGAGCGCCAGGATCGGCAGCACCGCGCCGTTCATGGTCATCGACACGCTCATCTTGTCCAGCGGGATGCCAGAGAAGAGGGTGCGCATGTCGAGGATCGAGTCGATGGCGACGCCCGCCATGCCGACATCGCCCTTCACCCGCTCGTGGTCGGAGTCATAGCCCCGGTGGGTGGCCAGATCGAAGGCCACCGACAGACCCATCTGACCGGCCGCCAGGTTGCGCCGGTAAAACGCGTTGGAGTCTTCCGCCGTCGAGAAGCCGGCATACTGCCGCACCGTCCACGGGTTGGTGACGTACATGGTCGGGTAGGGGCCGCGCACAAACGGCGCGACGCCGGGGTAGCCGCCCGTGAAGTCCAGGCCTTCGACATCGGCGGCCGTGAAGGCCGGGGCGACATCGACGCCCTCGGGTGTGGTCCAGACGGCGCCCCCCATCGAAGGCGGGGGCGCGGCGTCGGTAGCGGCCTCGGCGAAATCGATCGTCGTGAAGTCAGGGAACTTGGTCATGGTTCAGGCTCCCTCAAAGGCGGCGGCGAAGCGGATGGGCGTCAGGACGGGGCAGGTGGAGTCCGGCCCCGGCAGCCTGGGATCTGGACCGGCCACGGCAAAGGCGGACGGATCGACGGTCTCGACCTCGGCGGGCTTGTCCTCGGCGTTGGGGAACACGGTGACGCCCAAAATCTTGCGGCTCTTGTCGGTGAAGGCGGCCTGCTGGCCGGCGCGAGTGGCAGCGACGGCCTCGGCGACGAGGCCGGTCTCCAGCGCCTTGACGATCCCGCCGGCGCCCTCAATGGCCTGGAAGCCGCCCCAGGCAGCGCGGGCAATCTGGTCGGTCAGGCTGTCGAGATACCATGACCCGCCCGCCGGATCGGCGACGCGGCCCAGATGGCTCTCTTCCATCAACACCAGCTGGGTGTTGCGGGCCTGACGGCGGGCGAAGGTGGTGGGCAGGCCGATAGCGTCGGTGAAGGCCCCCAGAACCACCACATCGGCGCCGCCGACCGCGCCGGCGAACCCGGCCGAGGTCAGGCGCAGCAGGTTGGTCCAGGCGTCCTTGGTCGCCAGCATGCGGCCCGAGGATCGCGCCTCGATGGTGGCCGGAAGGATGACGCCGCAAGCCTGGGTGAGGCGCGCCCACAGGGCGCGGGCGGCGCGAACCTTGGCGATGCCCGTGAAATACTCGCCGTCCAGGCTGACGCCGAGCACGATGCGGCCAAAGGCCTCTTCCATCGACAGGCCAGAACGGACCAGGGCCTTGGCATAGGCCAGGGCGCTGGCGGTCATCAGGGCCAGCTCCTCAACGTTGGAGCCGCCGGCCTCGTGCGCAGCGCGCCCCGTGGCCAGGAACAGGCTGGCCCTGGCATAGGTCGTCGCCAGGCGTGCGCCGACCGTGGCGGCGTTGAAGATGTGGCTCTCGATCGGGCCGGGGCTGGCCCCCGTTTCGGCAAAGGCGGTCAGCGGATCCATGTGGAAGGCCATCGGCGCATTGGGGGCGGCCTTGGCCACAGCGCCGAGCCAGTCGGCGGCCTTGGGACCCAGCCAGCCGGCGTCCAGGGCCACGGGGGCCAGATCGATCAGCACGCCCCTCAGCGCCTTGGCCATGTCGTCGGCCGAGCCGATCGCAACGCCCCTGGCGCCGGCCGGATCGACGGCCAGCAGCAACGAGGCCGCGCCGTTCTGCAGATCGACCAGGATATCGCCGGCCGCCCGTTCGGGATCGGCATGGGCGGCGCGCATCCTCAGGTCCCACGGCCGGTCGGCGTCGCGGGCGCGCAGGTCGCGGGCGACAATCACGCCGTCCCCGGCCGTATAGAGCGGCTTGATCGTCAGGCCGTCGGGCGTGTTGACCGTCAGGGCCTCGTCAAAGCTCTGACCCTTCAGGGTTTTCTCGACCAGGGCCGTCCAGCGCGCCCGGACGGTGGCGTCCGGAGCGGCGAAATCGTCGGCCAAAAGCGTCACGGCCTGGGTCAAAGCGTCTCTCTCCTGCAGTGCAGCATTCTTTTGTTTTTGTCGGTGATGCGCCCCTGCCGCTAGGGCCGTCAAGTCTTGCGCCCGCCCCGAACAAGCGTTTAAGCTAAACGCTGTTTACATGTGCGGCGCTGAACGCCGCCTCCTAGGGGAGCCGATTTTCATGGCCTTGCCGCCCGTTCTTCGTGACCGTCTTCGCCTGCCGGTCATCGCCTCGCCGCTGTTTATCATCAGCAATCCCGATCTGGTGATCGCCCAGTGCAAGGCCGGCATTGTCGGTTCCTTTCCGTCGCTGAACGCTCGCCCGATCTCGCAGCTGGACGAGTGGCTGCACCGCATCACCGAGGAGCTGGCCGCCTACGACCGCGCCCACCCCGAGGCGCCGTCGGCCCCGTTCGCGGTCAACCAGATCGTCCATCGCACCAACAACCGGCTCGAGGAGGACATCGAGCTGTGCGTGAAATACAAGGCTCCTCTGGTGATCACCTCGCTGGGCGCCCGCGAGGACCTCAACGCCGCGATCCATTCGTATGGTGGCATCACCATGCACGACGTCATTAACGACAAGCACGCCCACAAGGCGATCGAGAAGGGCGCTGACGGCCTGATCCCGGTCGCGGCCGGCGCCGGCGGCCACGCCGGCACCCTGTCGCCGTTCGCCCTGATCCAGGAAATCCGCCAGTGGTTCGACGGCCCGGTGGCCCTGTCGGGTTCGATCGCCTGCGGCCGCTCGATCCTGTCCGCCCAGGCCATGGGCGCGGACCTGGCCTATATCGGCTCGGCGTTCATCGCGACCCAGGAAGCCAATGCGGCCCAAGGCTACAAGGACATGATCGTCGAGAGCCACGCCGACGACATCCTCTATTTCAACCTGTTCACCGGCGTGCACGGCAACTATCTGCGCCCCTCGGTCATCAAGGCGGGCATGGATCCAGAAAACCTGCCGGTCAGCGATCCGTCGGCCATGAACTTCGGTTCGGGCGGCAACCAGGACGCCAAAGCCTGGCGCGACATCTGGGGCTGTGGCCAGGGCATCGGCGCCATCGACGCGGTGCTGACCGCCGGCGAACTCATCGCCAAGTTCTCGGAAGAGTACGAGCAGGCCAAGGCCGAACTGGCCGCCAAGACCGCCCTGACATCGGGCCACCACCTGGCCTTCGCGGCCGAGTAGCGACACGCTGGAGCGGGGATGGGAACGGGGATCGACCAAGGTCGGTCCCCGGCTCTGTCAGCGGGGTGATCCTTGAGGCGAGTTCAACGTCTTGAAGGATCTGCGATGTTCGACGAAACCACCCCGCGCCTTGGCCTGCCCTATGTGGTCGCCGCCCAGGCCCAGAAGCATATTCCCATCAATGAAAGCCTCGCTCGGCTGGACGGTCTGGTCCAGCTGGCGGTGGAGAGCCGCGCCGTCGCAGCGCAGCCGGTCGGCCCCGTTGGGGGCGGCGTCTGGATCCTGCCGGCCAGCGCGACGGGCGCGGCCTGGGCCGGTCAGCCCGCCGGGGCACTTATGCGCTTCGAGGCCGGCGCCTGGGAGGCCGTAGCCCTGGCTGAGGGTGTGCTGGCCTGGGTCAAGGACGAGAACCAGATGGTCGCCTTCGATGGCGCGGTCTGGGTGCCCCTGTCGGCCAGCTTCAAGAGCCTGACCGCCGCCGCCTCGCCGGGGCTGGCCAATACCCGGTTGGAAATCCGTGAGGAGGAGACCACGCTTTCGGGCGCGACCACCTCGACCGCCATCGTCATCCCGGCGCGCGCTATCGTTCTGGCGGTCTCGACCCGGACCACGGTCGCGGTGACGGGGGCCACGTCCTACAGCTGCGGGGTGGCCGGCGAGGCGGGCAAGTTCGGTTCATCGCTGGGCGTCGCCAGGAACGCCGGCAATGTCGGGGTGATCGGTCCCACGGCCTATTATGCCGATACGCCGGTGCTGCTGACGGCGGCGGGCGGCGGCTTCACCGGCGGCAAGGTGCGGGTGGCAGTGCACCTGCTGCGGTTCGAGGCCCCGGCGGCTGTTTAAAGCTGCTCCCCCTCCGGGGGAGCTGTCGCGGAGCGACTGAGGGGGCTAGCTGGA
>JANOSS010000091.1:0-33464 GCA_031415995.1 Caulobacter sp.
GCGGTGTCGCTCATGCGGGTCGCGAAGCCCCATTCGTTGTCGTACCAGCTGAGCACGCGGCCCAGCTTGCCTTCGATGACCTGGGTCTGGGCCAGGGCCGCCGTCGAGCTGGCGGCGATGTGGTTGAAGTCGGTCGAGACCAGGGCCTCGTCGGTGACGCCCAGCACGCCCTTCAGCGGGCCTTCAGCGGCAGCTTTCAGGGCGTTGTTCAGTTCCTCGACCGTGGTGTCGCGCGACGGCACGAACTTCAGGTCGACACACGAGACGTTCGGGGTCGGGACGCGGATCGACGAGCCGTCCAGCTTGCCCTTCAGGGCCGGCAAAACGAGGCCCAGGGCCTTGGCGGCGCCGGTCGAGGTCGGGATCATCGACAGGGCGGCGGCCCGGCCGCGATACAGATCCTTGTGCATCGTATCCAGGGTCGGCTGGTCGCCGGTGTAGCTGTGGATGGTGGTCATGTAGCCGCGCTCGATGCCGACCAGGTCGTGGATGACCTTGGCGATGGGGGCGAGGCAGTTGGTGGTGCACGAGCCGTTGGAGACCACCAGGTCGGCGGCGCTCAGCACGTTGTCATTGACCTTGTAGACGATGGTCTGGTCGGCGCCGTCGCACGGGGCGCTGACCAGCACGCGCTTGGCGCCGGCGGTCAGGTGGGCGCTGGCCTTTTCCTTGGTGGTGAACAGGCCGGTGCACTCGAACGCGATGTCGACGTTCAGCTCGGCGTGCGGCAGCTGGGCCGGGTCGCGGATCGCCGTGACCTTGATCTTGCCCGTGCCGACATCGATCCAGTCCTCGCCCGAGGTGACGACGCCCGGGAACCGGCCGTGCACGCTGTCATAGCGGAGCAGGTGGGCATTGGTCTCGACCGGGCCCAGATCGTTGATCGCCACGACTTCGATATCCGTGCGGCCGTGCTCGACGATGGAGCGCAGGACGAGGCGGCCGATACGGCCAAAGCCGTTGATGGCGACGCGAAGAGCCATGGTGGTCTTTCTCCTAACGATCGGACGCGGTCCAGAGGGACCAACGTTCCCTGATTTTGCAGGCGCGTTTTGCGGGCGGGGGCGGGGAAGTCAAGCCCGACGCCCTCATAGAACGCACGACGGAATGTGGTCGCGGGCGATTTCCTCACCCTATTGTCGCCGCAGCGGGTGGCGAAGCTGGTCCTGATCTATATGTTGCACCGCATGATTGGAACCCGCCGATGACCCTGGGCGAAACGAGCGCCCTCGACCTCGCCGCGCGTCGACTGGAGCGCGCCGTGACACAGCTTGAGCACCGGCTGGCCGCGCGCGCGACCGTGGCTGTCGCCTCGGCGGCGGCGTCGTCCACGTCGGCGTCCGACATTTTCGACGGCGAGGCCGCGCGCCTGCAGGCCGAGCTGGACGCCGCCCGCGAGCGCGAGCGCGCCCTGGAGGAAGCCGGCGCCCAGGCCTCGGTCGCCCTCGGCCGCGCCATTGCCGAGATCCGCGCCGCGTTAGGTGACGAGGGGCCGGTCAATGACGACCATCCGTCCGACGACCTCGCCGATGCCGACGAGACCAACGAGCTGTTCGATGATCCGCGGGAGGCCTGACCCATGGCCCAACTGACCATCCAGGTGAACGGCCGGCCCTATACCGTCGGCTGCGAGGACGGCCAGGAGGCCCACCTCATGGAGATCGCCCGCCTGTTCGACCGTCAGGTCCGTCAGGTCAGCCAGGATGTCGGCCAGCTGGGCGAGACCCGCCTCTTTTTGATGGGCGCCCTGCTGCTGGCCGACGAGATGAGCGACCTGAAACTGCGCCTGGCCCACGCCCAGAGCGAACTGGCCAAGCTGCAGACCGAACGCAGCCGCACCGAGATCGCCGCCATTCGGGCGATCGACGCGGCGGCCGAGCGGATCGAGAAGCTGGCGGCGGAGTAGGACTGAATGCATGCTTGACTGTACGACAGCCTACGGCCTGACCTTTTTGTTCCCTGTCGCCGACAAGGTGGTTGGAGCCTCGCTGCGCACGAGCGGAGAGTTCGCGCGCGTCGAGCTCGATTTCTTCGTGGAAATGGCGCAGGAATCCGGCGGGGCGATGATCGACGTTGGCGCGAACATCGGTTCGATCGCCCTCCCGTTTGCGGCACAGCGTCCCAACTGGCGCGTAGTCGCCATCGAAGCTCACCGGGGGCTTTCCGGTGTGCTAAACGCCAATAGCCTCAACAACCGCCTTCACAATGTCGAGGTCATTCACGCCGCCGCCGGGGCCGAACAAGCCTTTGTGGACTTTCCTTCGGCGTCGCTTTCCGAACAGCGAAACTTTGGCGACTTGGGCTTTGCGAGCGCCGGTAGCAGGGAGGTCATTTCGATGTTCCCGCTGGACCAATTGGCGCCGTCTGACACCAAGCTGGTAAAGGTCGATGTAGAAGGCTTTGAACCGGAAGTCCTGAAAGGCGCCGAGAAGCTGATTGGCCGCCGCGATGCGGTTTGGCTTGTCGAGGCGACGGTCCAGCACCCCAAAGCCGCAGAGAACACAATCCGCACATTCCAGGACGCCGGCTACACCGTCCACTGGTTCTATGCGCCCTTCGTGACGCCCATCGCCGCAAAGGGCAAACCCGCCAACCCCACAAGTGGTGACGCAAACATCGTCGCCCTGCCTCCGGGGGCTGCCAACATCTGGGATCTGCCGCTCGTGGGGTCCCCCAGCGATAAGCGACCAGGCCATACCGATGCCTATCCCTATCTGAAGCGTTATGGATAAGCATAAGACGGACGCGCGCTCGCCAGTCTCCACCATTCGACGATGGAGTCCCTATCGCTGGCCGGCCCGACGCCCTATATTCTTCAACGGCGGGTCTGCTGTGGCCCTCGTCGAAGATTTCTATTCCCAGGGACCTTAATCTCTCTATCGGGACCTGTTCCCTCCCGTGGCCGTGGCTGCGGGGACACGGGGCCCACCTGTACCAAACAGGTTCGAGTGGATTGAAACGTCTTCACGGTTCTTCATGGCGCCGCCACCCTTTCCCCGTTCGCCGAGGCGGTCATGAAATCCGGCTGGTTTGGACCCAAGCCCTTCGGTGGCGGCCCGCGGCCGACCGGATGGCAGGGCTGGTTGATCACCATCGTGTTTTTCATGGCGATGATCGCCACGGCCCTGATCGCCGATGAGCTGCGGCTTTGGGTCCAGGGGGCGCTGGTCGTGCTTCTGCTCGGCGTGGTCTGGCTGACCTATCGGGCTTCTGATCCGTCTTGACCCTCGCTGACCCCGCCGCCGCCAAGGCCGCCCTGCGGATGTTTGTCCGCACACGGCGCAAGATCCTGGCCCGGGAACATCCTGACGCCGACCAGAGGGTCGCTACACTGGGTCTTGCGCCGCTGGCCGCCCGCTTTCCCGATCGAGCCGGCAAGGTGGCGGCGGTCTATCAGGGCTGGGGCTCCGAGCTTTCGCCGCTGATCCTGGCCGACGCCCTGGAGGCCCTGGGCTGGACCTTGGCCTTGCCATCGGTCGAGGGCGAGACCGGGGCCATGGTCTTTCGCCGCTGGGACCGCGCCGCACCGCTGGCGCGCGATGGCATCGGCATGCGCGCGCCCCGGGGCGACGCTGAAATCCTCGAGCCCGACCTCGTGATCGTGCCGTTGCTGGCCTTTGACCGCCAGGGACGGCGGCTGGGCCAGGGCGGCGGCTATTATGACCGGGCGCTGGAAGGCCTGAAGGCCCGGCGCGATGTGTTCGCCCTGGGCCTGGCCTATAGCGGCCAGGAGACGGCGAATTTGCCGCATGAACCCCATGATCAAGCGCTGGACGCCATTCTTACGGAAAAGGAGTATATCGCGGTGAACGACACGGGCTCGAAGACGGGCCGCTAAGGAATATCCATGCGTTTTGCTTTCTTCGGCGACGTCGTCGGCAAGTCGGGCCGCGACGGTCTGGCCGATCACCTGCCCGCCCTGCGCCGTGACCTCGACCTCGAGTTCGTGATCATAAATGCCGAGAATGCCGCCGCCGGCTTTGGCATTACCGAGAACACCGCCCGCGAACTGTTCGAGGCCGGCGCCGACTGCCTGACCCTGGGCAATCACAGCTGGGACCAGCGCGAGGCCCTGACCTACATCGTCCGCGAGCCGCGGTTGATCCGGCCCGCCAACTACCCGATCCTGTCGGACGCACCGGGTCGGGGCAGCCATCTGTTCCAGACCGAGCGCGGCCGGACCATCATGGTCATCAACCTGCTGGGCCGGGTGCACATGGACGCCATGGACGACCCGTTCGCCGCCGCCGACCGCGAGCTGGACAAGGCCCCGCTGGGCCAGGTGGCCGACGCGGTGGTGGTCGACATGCACTGCGAGGCCACGTCCGAGAAGATGGCCATGGGCCACTATTGCGACGGTCGCGCCTCGCTGGTGGTCGGCACCCACACCCATGTGCCCACCGCCGACGCCCAGATCCTCAACGGCGGCACCGCCTACCAGACCGACGCCGGGGCCTGCGCCGACTATGACAGCGTGATCGGCAACCAGAAGGAAGAGCCCCTGCGGCGCTTCACCACCAAGATCAGCGGCGGTCGCTATACCCCCGCCTCGGGCCCGGCCACGGTCTGCGGCGTGTTCGTCGAGACCGACGACCGTACCGGCCTGGCCCTGAGGGTCGAGCCGATCCGGGTGGGCGGCCGGCTGAAGCCGACAATTCCCGCGATGTAAATCCTCTCCCAGAGGGAGAGGAGGGACCCGCCGCGAAGCGGTGGGAGGTGAGGGGTTACGGCACCAACAGCGAAACGCGCGTTACTGTCGTTGATGCGCTCAAAAGTTGATTCCATGATTGTTCTCATGGATCCTATTGCCAACGCCCATCGCCTGAGGCGCAGGCAAACGCTCGCCGAGCCTAGGCTCTGGCTCCTCCTTCGAGGCCGCCGCCTGCATGGCTTCAAGTTCCGCAGGCAGGTCCCGATCGACTGCTACATCGCCGACTTCATGTGCCGTGAGGCCAATCTAATCGTGGAGCTGGACGGCGCGTCGCATGAGGAGCGGGTGGTGCACGACGCCCTGCGAACCGAGGTTCTGGAGCGCTGCGGCTTCCGTGTTCTGCGCTTCGACAACGAGCTTGTCCTGACCGACCCCGGCGGGGTTGCCGACGCCATCTGCGCGGCGCTCCGGCTGAGGGCGTAACCCCTCACCTCCCACGCCTGCGGCGCGGGTCCCTCCTCTCCCTCTGGGCGAGGTGTTCCTTTTGGGTGACAGAACCACCCTCAAGCGGCTAGAAGCGCGCCCACTCCACCTTCTTCAGATCAGAGACAGAGCCCCCGAATGGCCGGTCACTCGAAATTCAAGAATATCATGCACCGCAAGGGCCGGGCCGACGCCGCGCGCTCCAAGCTGTTCTCCAAGCTGTCGCGGGAAATCACCGTGGCCGCCAAGGCCGGCGCGCCCGACCCCAGCATGAACCCGCGCCTGCGCCTGGCCGTGAACAACGCCAAGGCCGAAAGCCTGCCCAAGGACGTCATCGACCGCGCGATCAAGAAGTCGCAGATGGGCGACGCCGCCGACTATTCGGAAATCCGTTATGAGGGCGTGGCCGCTGGCGGCGTCGGCATCATCGTCGAGGTGCTGACCGACAACCGCAACCGCGCCGCCGCCAATGTGCGCTCCTACTTCACCAAGCTCGGCGGCAATATGGGCGCGACCGGCTCGGTGGTGTTCAACTATGAGCATGTCGGCCAGATCACCTATCGGGCCAAGGTCGCCAGCGAAGACGCCATGATGGAAGCCGCCATCGAGGCCGGCGCCGACGACGTCACCTCGGACCTGGACGAGGAAGGCGAAGGCCACACGGTCTACACCGCGTTCGAAAGCCTCAACGAGGTGGCCGCCGCCCTGGAAGCCAAGTTCGGCCCAGCCGGCAACACCAAGATCGCCTGGCGTCCGAAGATGCAGGTTCCGGTGACCGGCGACAGCGTCACCACCCTGATGAAGCTGCTCGACCTGCTCAACGAGGATGACGACGTCCAGAACGTCTATTCGAACGAAGAGATCAGCGACGAGGATCTGGCGGCGCTGGGGTGAACGCCCTAAGCGGCCGCGCCGGTCGCGGTCCGGGGTCTTCGCCCGGCAAGCCAGGCGCACAGCGTGCTTCTCTCTGTCACAGCCCCTCGGCTACACTGAGTGCATGACCCTGCGCGTGCACATCGATACCGACTGCGGCGTGGACGACGCCCTGGCGTTGGCCATGCTGGCGCGAGCGCACGACAGCATCGAGGTGGGCTCGGTCTCGGCGGTGTTCGGCAACACCTATGTCGACCAGGCCGCCGCCAATGCCCGGGGGGTCTTGCGGCTGGCCGGCTGCGGGGCCGAGGTCTATATCGGGGCCGGATCAGGCCTGGCCAAGCGACGGGTCGAACGCATGCGGCCGGCGCATGGCGCCGATGGGCTGAACGGCGCGGGGTTCTCGCAGCGCTGGAAACTGCCCGAACTGGATCGCGGCCACGGGGTCAGCCTGCTGGCCTTCGCCGCCCGTCGCCGGATCACCGGCCTGTTTCTGGGCCCCCTGACCAATCTGGCCCAGGGTCTGCTGGACGATCCGGTCGCCTTTCGTGATTGGCGGCCGACCATCATGGCCGGTGCCTTCGCCGTCGAGGGCAAGGCCGCCGGCGGGGCCGACTTCAACAGCTGGAGCGATCCTGAGGCCTTGCAGCGGGTGCTCGAGGCCAGGGTTCGCCCGCGTTTGATGCCGATGGACATCTCCAGCCAGGTCACCCTGACCCGCGCGGCGCTGGAGGCCGGCGCGGCCTGTTGCGGCTCGCCGCTCTCGGCACGGCTCAACCGGGCGTCGGGCGGCTATATCGACTTCCACGCCCAGGTCTGGGGCACGGTGGACGCCTGCCATCCGCATGACGCCGTCGCCGCCGCCAGCCTGATCGCGCCGGACGCCTTCACCTTCGAGCCGGCGCGGTTGCGGGTGTCGGTCGACGGCGTGCGCCAGGGCCGCATCGACCGCATCGACGGCGCGCCCAATGCCGAGGTCTGCGTGGGCGTCGATGTCGCGGCGGTGGAAGCGCTGATCCTGACGACGCTGTTTGGGACCAGGGCCGTGGCGGCCTGACATCCTTCTCCCCTTGCGGGAGAAGGGCCATGTTCGGGAGCTATTTCCCGCCGGCATAGTCCTTGATCAGGCCGTGCAGGAAATCGCGCCCGTCATACAGCGACTTGACCCGCACGCGCTCGTTCAGGCCGTGGATGCCGTCGCCGTCCGAGCCGCCGAAAATGCCGGTGACGCCATAGGTCGGGATGCCGGCGGCATTGGTGTGGACGCCGTCGGTGGCGCCGGTCAGCAGGATCGGCACGATCGGCACGCCCGGCCACAGCTTGGCGGCCTGCTTGTTGATCGGGCCCATGATGGCGGCCGTCAGGGCCGGCGGCGGCGAGGCGGCCTTGGCCTCGTGGGCCAGGGTGAAGGCGACGGCCGGATCGGCGGCGACCTCCGACAGCTTGGCCTTGACCTCCTCGACCGGTGTACCCGGCAGGATGCGGCAGTTGACGTTGGCCGTGGCGCGCTGCGGCAGGGCGTTGGGGGCGTGGCCGGCGCTGACCAGGGTGGCGACGCAGGTGGTGCGCAGCATCGAGTTCCACATCGGATCAGCCGTGACGACCCGCAGGGCCACAGGGTCCTCGATATTGGCGACCAGGGCCTTCATCGCCGCCGCCTGCTGCGCCGGCACCCGGGGCTGCATCTGGGTGAAATAGCCCCGGGTGGCGTCGATGAAGCGGGGCGGGAACTGATAGGCGCCGATCCGGTCCAGGGCCGCCAACAGCTGATAGATGGCGTTGGCGCCGTGGGGCCGGCTGGAGTGGCCGCCGGGATTGGTCACCGTCAGGGTGAAGTCCTGATAGACCTTCTCGCCGGCCTGGACCTCGAGCACGACTTCCTTGCCCTGATCATCGAGCAGGCCGTCGGCGCCTTCGTTGAGCGCGAACTCGGCGTCGACCAGGGCACGGTGGTTCTTCACCAGGTCCTCGATGCCGTTATAGCCCTCGCTTTCCTCGCCGCAGGTCAGGGCCATCTTGATGTCGCGCTTGGGCTTGAAGCCTTCCTGCTTCAACCGGACCATGCTGTCGGCCCAGATGGCGGCCTGGGCCTTGTCGTCCGAGGTGCCGCGTCCGTAGAAATAGCCGTTCTCCTCGACCAGCACGAACGGGTCCCGGGTCCAGTCGGCGCGGTTGGCCTCGACGACGTCGATATGGGCCAGCAGCAGCATGGGCTTGGACTTCGGGTCGGTCCCGTGCAGCACGGCCACCAGCGAGCCCTCGCGCGGATGCTTGGGCTCAACCACGATCTTGATGTCGGCCTCGGGATAGCCGGCCGCCTTGAGCCGCGCGCCCATGGCCTGGGCGGCGGCGGTGCAGCTGCCGACCGACAGGGTGGTGTTGATCTCGACCAGCTCCTTGTAGAGCTCGCGGAACTTCAGCTGGTCGGGGCGAGGCGTCGCTTGGGCCTGCGCCGCCATCGGCAGGGCCAGCACGGCCGCTGTCGTCATCCATCCCGCCAAACGCATCGAAAGCATCTCCCTAAGATCTTTGCGTCAGGAGAGCCCGCAACGCCGTGGCGCGCAAGGGCCGGCGTTTACGAGTCGTTAGCGATACAGGGGCTTTTCCTCGGACGCGGAACAGGCGATGTTGCGAGAACACATGATGAACATGAATCGCATCCCGATCCGGATCCTGGGCCTCGACCCCGGCCTGCGCCGCACCGGCTGGGGCGTGATCGCGGTCGAGGGCTCGCGCATGAGCCACGTCGCCCACGGCGTGATCGCCCCCGACGACAAGGCCGAGTTCGCCCAGCGCCTGCTAAACCTGTTCGAGGGCATCTGCGCGGTGATCGCCGAGCATCGGCCCGATGAGGCGGCGGTCGAGGAGGTGTTTCTCAACACCAACGCCCAGTCGACCCTAAAGCTGGGGCACGCCCGCGCCGCCGCCCTGATCGCGCCGGCCCGCGCCGGACTGCTGGTGGCCGAATATTCCACACGCCTGGTCAAGAAGGCGGTGGTCGGCACCGGGGCGGCCGACAAGGCCCAGATCGGCTTCATGATCGCCCGCCTCTTGCCCACGGCCGGCAAGACCACGGCCGACTGCGCCGACGCCCTGGCCGTCGCCATCACCCACGCCAATCTGCGCGTCGCCAACCGGAGGGTCGCATGATTGGAAGATTGCGCGGGGCCGTCGCCGAGGTCGGCGAGGAAGAGGCCCTGATCGACGTCATGGGCGTCGGCTATGTGGTCCGCTGCGGCGGCCGCACCCTGTCGCGCCTGCCGGCCCTGGGCGAAGAGGCCCTGCTGCACATCGAGAGTCAGTGGAGCGAAAGTGCCGGCCTGCGCCTCTATGGCTTTGGCACGCGGGAGGACCGCCGCGCCTTCGTGTTGCTGCAGGCCATCCAGGGCGTCGGCCCCAAGGCGGCGATGGCGGTGCTCGACATCCTGTCGCCGGCCGAGCTGGCCTCCGCCGTGGCCCGCGAGGACAAGGCCGCCGTCGGCCGCGCCTCGGGCGTTGGCCCAAAGCTGGCCCTGCGCATCGTCACCGAGCTGAAGGACAAGCCAATCACCGACGGACCGGTGCTGATGACCGCGCCTTCGTCCGGTGCCGCGCCCGTCAAGGCCAAACCGGCTCCAACCGGCGACGCCGTGGCGGCGCTGATGGGTCTGGGCGTGGCCGAGGTCAATGCGCGGCGGGTGGTCGAGGCCGCCGCCGCCAAGCTGGGCGAAGAGGCGACGGTGCAGCAGTTGATCAAGGCCGGGCTGCAGGAGCTCGGGCGGTGATGGCGAGCCACTGGCCCCCTACGGATCGCTTCGCGATCGTCTTCCCCCGGAAGGGGAAGAGGGCTGAAAGCCCGAAGGGGGCAAGTTCATGACCCGCATCATCTCCGGCGAAGCCCAGCCCCATGAGGCCGCGCCCCTGGCCGCCGACAAGGCCCTGCGGCCCCAGACCCTGGCCGAGTTCGTCGGACAGGAGCAGGCCAAGGGCAATCTCCGCATCTTCATCGAGGCCGCCAAGGGCCGGGGCGAGGCCCTGGACCATGTGCTGCTGTTTGGCCCGCCGGGTCTGGGCAAGACCACCCTGGCCCAGATCGTCGCCCGCGAGCTGGGCGTGAACTTCCGCGCCACCTCAGGCCCGGTGCTCAACAAGCCCGGCGATCTGGCGGCGATCCTGACCAATCTGGAAGCCAACGACGTCCTGTTCATCGACGAGATCCACCGCCTGTCGTCGAACGTCGAGGAGATCCTCTATCCGGCCATGGAGGACCATGTGCTGGACCTGGTGATCGGCGAGGGACCGTCGGCAAGATCGATCCGCATCGACCTGGCCCCCTTCACCCTGGTGGCGGCCACCACGCGGGCGGGGATGCTGGCGACGCCGCTGCGCGACCGCTTCGGCATCCCGATCCGGCTGGAGTTCTACACCCACGCCGAACTGAAACAGGTGCTGCTGGCGGCGGCCCGCAAGATGGGCGCGCCGCTGTCGGAAGACGGCGCCGCCGAGATCGCCGCTCGGGCCCGCGGCACCCCGCGCGTCGCCGGCCGCCTGTTGCGCCGGGTCCGCGACTTCGCCGAGGCCGACGGCGCCACCATCATCGACTGCAAGGCGGCCGGCATGGCGCTGGCCCGACTGGAGGTCGACGAGGTTGGTCTCGACAGTCTCGATCGCCGCTATCTGCGCGCCCTGATCGAGCACTATGGCGGCGGCCCCGCAGGGGTCGAGACCATCGCCTACGCCATCGCCGAGTCGCGCGACGCGGTGGAAGACGTCATCGAGCCCTATCTGATGCAGCAGGGCTTCATCCAGCGCACCCCGCGCGGCCGGGTGGTCTGCGGCAAGGCCTATCTGCACCTGGGGCTCAAGGCCCCGGCCGCGCCGCCGGGGCAGGCGGGCCTGTTTGGGGAGGCGTAGAGCCATGCGTGGAATCCGGTTCGTGACCGCCATTCAGGCGGCGGCCTGCCTTGGTCTTTCGCTGATTGCGATCAATGTGGCCGGCGCCGGCGCCAATGTGCTGGTGCTGCAGACCCTGGCCGCCGTCATCGCCCTTGGCCTGGCGCTGGTGGTCGCGCGCTTCTGGCGTAGGGCCCGCTGGCGGTACTGGCTGTTGATCGCCGCCTGCGCCCTGGCCCTGGTCTGGACCCTGATGACCGGCTCTGTCCTGGAGGGCGCCCGGCGCTGGCTGGCCCTGGGACCGGTACAGCTGCACACGGCCTTCCTGGTCCTGCCCCTGGCGGTGTGGGCCGTCGCCAGAGGTTTCGAGGACCGGCGCGTTGCCCCTGTGGCCGCCGGCCTGAGCTTTGCGCTGCTCTATCAGCACGACGCCGCCTCGTCCCTGGCCTGGGCCCTGGCGATCGGCGCGGCAACGATGATCCAGCGCCCGCGCCAGCTGCTCCCCTGGGCCGTGGTCGCCGTCGCCGCCGTGTTCGCCTATGCCGCCTGGACCGAACCCGACACCCTGCCCGCCGTGCCCTATGTCGAAGGCCTGTTAGCCGCCAGCCTGGCCAGCAGCCCCGTGGTCGGCGTTCTGACTGCGATCCTGATGTTCAGCCTGCCCGCGCCGTTTCTGCTGGTCGCCGCCAGCCGTCCCGAGCGGCGCGTCGAAGCTCTGGCCCTGGCGGCCTTATGGGCTGGCTGGATCGCCTCCAACCTGTTTGGAAACTACCCCGCGCCCGTTATGGGTTACGGCGCTGCGCCGATCCTGGCCTGGGGCCTGTCTGTCGGCCTCGTGCTCGGCGAACCCGCCAAGGAGGATGAGACCGCCTCATGATCGACCCCACCGCCGGCGTCTTCGAGGGCCGCGAGCACCAGCTGCCCGTGCGGATCTATTACGAAGACACCGACTTTTCCGGCATCGTCTATCACGCCAATTACCTGCGCTATTTCGAGCGCGGGCGGAGCGACTTTTTCCGGCTGGTCGGGATCTCGCATACCGAGCTGGCCCAGGCCGATACGGCGTTCGCGATCATCCGCATGGAGCTGGACTTCAAGCGCTCGGCCCGGATCGACGACGCCCTGGTGGTTCGCACCACCTATGACAGCGTCAAGGGCCCGCGCCTGTTAGTCACCCAGAAGATCACGCGGGGCGAAGAGCTGATCTGTCAGGCGGCGGGCGTGGCGGTGTGCATCACCCTGGACGGCCGGCCGCGCAAGCCGACCGCGCAGATGCTGGCCCAGCTGGGGCCATGGCTGGAGCCCGCCGCTGAGAACGAAAACTGAGCGCGGAGAATTTTCCCGCTCCCCCGGTGATTGTCATAGTTTCACCAAAGCGCCGCTTCATGCCAGTAAGGCACTAGTGTGCTGGATTTGAAGTTTGCCCGTATTTTGGATCAGGCTGCGAGCAAACTTCAAATCCGAAAAGCACACTAGAAACATAAACTTGCTAGTGTCTTCTTCGATTCCGAAGTTCGTCCGAGCCTGCCACCGGGGCTTGCCAACTTCGGGATCGGGACACTAGTCCCCGATACAGACGCCCGAACGGAGCAGGATCCCCCGCATGGACGCCGCCGCAGCCGCCCCCGCCAATTTCTCGTTCCTTGCCCTGTTCATGCAGGCAGACTGGGTGGTCAAGGGGGTGATGGTCGGCCTGATCCTCGCCTCCCTGGGCTCCTGGGCCGTGATCCTGGACAAGCTGTTCCGGTTCGCCGCGCTCAACCGCGCCGCTGATCGCTTCGAGAGCCAGGTCGGGACCGGCCGCTCGCTGGAAGACGTGGCCGGTGAGGCCGGGGCCAATCCGCGCCATCCCCTGCCGCGCATGCTGCAGGCCGCCCTGAAGGAGTGGCGCGACGCCAAGTCGCGCGGCACCATCAGCGAAAATCAGGCCGCCTTCCTGATCCAGCGGATCGACCGGATCATGGACACCATGATCGCCCGCGAGAGCGCCAAGGTCGAAGAGGGCCTGGGCAGCCTGGCCATCGTCGCCACCGCCAGCCCGTTCATCGGCCTGTTCGGCACGGTGTGGGGCATCATGCACGCCTTCCAGGCCATCGCCATCTCGAAGAACACCTCGCTGGCCGTGGTGGCCCCGTCGATCGCCGAGGCCCTGTTCGCCACCGCCATCGGCCTGGTCGCCGCCATCCCGGCCTATATCGCCTACAACAAGTTCTCGACCGACGCGGGCAAGTATGCCGGTCGCCTGGAAGGCTTCGCCGACGACCTGTCGACCGCGATCCAGCGTCGCCTGGCCGAGCGGGTCTAGACCGATGTCGATGTCCGCCAACGACGCCTTCGCCACCGGCGGGCGCCGCGGTCGCCGCCGCGGCCGCCGCACGCGCGGGGCCCTGTCCGAGATCAATGTCACCCCGCTGGTCGACGTGATGCTGGTGCTGCTGATCATCTTCATGATCAGCGCCCCGCTGCTGACCGCCGGCGTGCCGCTGGAGCTGCCCAAGACCGAGGCCGCCGCCCTGCAGAACCAGCAGGAGCCAATCACGGTGTCGATCGATCGCGCCGGCAAGATCTTTGTCGGCGAGAGCGAGATCGCCTTCGAGAACCTGGCGCCGCGCATCATTGCCATCGCCGGCGATGGCTATGACAAGCCGCTGTTCGTGCGCGCCGACGGCGAGGCGACCTATGCCGTGGTCGCCCAGACCATGGCGGCGCTCTCGAACGCCGGCTTCTCCAAGATCAACCTGATCACCGAGACGGGCGGCCCGTCGTCGGGCGCGGCCCCTTCCGGCGCAGCGCCCCGCGACGCCCAGCCCGAAGGCTCGGGCGACCTGCGGCCGGCCCAATAGGTCGCTGATGGCCCGGCGTGCCATGCACAGTGAGAGGGGGGCCGGATTCTCGCCCGCCCTGATCGGGTCAGTCGCGCTGCACGGGCTGGTGGCGGCGGCGATCCTGATCGGCCTGCCGTGGAAGAAGCCCGTGCCCATCACCCTGGGCGAAAGCGTGCCGGTCAATATCGTCACCACCGGGCCGACCAATGTCCGTCCGGCCGAGGAGGCGCTGGAAGACCAGACGGCCCTGGCCGAGGAGCCCGTTCCCGAGGCGACGCCAGAGCCGCCGGCGCCCGCGCCAGCCCCGACGCCGACGCCGACGCCGACGCCCAAGCCGAGTCCCGCGCCGACCAAGAAGCCGACGCCGGCCAAGACCAATGACGACTTCTTCGCCTCGCTGGAGGCGTCGCTGTCGAAGACCAAGAAGTCGACCGCCAAACCCAACGCCGCCGCTCCCAAGGGCCCCAGTCGCGCTGAAACCTCGGTCTCGGCCCGTCCCGCCGTGGGGGCCGCCACCGGCCTGTCGGCTGCGGCCCTGGGCCGTCTGCAGGGCGAGGTCCGGGATCGCTGGAACCCCAATTGCCAGGTCGAGGGCGGCTCCAGCGTCAATGTGCGAGTGATCTTCGAGATCGGCTCCGGCGGCCGCGTGGTGGGCCAGCCGCAATCGCCGGGCACGACCTCGCCCGACCCAGTGGTCAAGGCCGCGTCGGATCGCGCCGTTCGCGCGCTTTTGCAGGCTTCGCCGTTCGCCTATCTGCCGTCCGACCTTTACGGTCAGAAAATTGCCCTGAACTTCGACGCAAGACAGGGCTGCTCCGGATGATCTCCTCAAAGGGAAACGCGATGCGCTTGAAAGCCCTGCTTTTGATGGTCGCAGCCTTGGTTGGCGGCGCTATCGCCCTGCCCGCCGCTGCCCAGCAAGGCCCGATCGAGGTCGATATCAATTCCGGCGTGGTCAAGCCGCTGCCGATCGCGGTTCCCGCCTTTTCCGGCGCCGGACGCGGGGCCGAGATCGCCCAGGTCATCACCGGCAATCTGGAGCGCTCGGGTCTGTTCCAGCCGCTGAACGTCTCGGCCGTGCCCGACAAGCTGCCCGACGTCAACGTCCAGCCGCGCTTTCCCGACTGGCAGGCCACGGGGGCGCAGGCCCTGATCAATGGTCAGGTGACGGTGGGCGCCGACGGCGGCCTGCGCGTCGATTTTCGCCTCTGGGACGTCTTTTCCCAGCAACAGCTGCTGGGCCTGCAGTTCAGCTCGACGCCCGACAACTGGCGCCGTGTGGCCCACAAGATCAGCGACGCCGTCTATGAGCGGCTGACGGGCGAAAAGGGCTATTTCGACACCCGCGTCGCCTTCGTGGCCGAGAGCGGACCCAAGATGGCCCGGATCAAGCGCCTGGCGATCATGGACCAGGACGGCGCCAATCCGCAGTTCCTGACCGACGGCTCCTATATCGTCATGACCCCGCGCTTCTCGGCCACCAGCCAGGAGCTGACCTATATGGCCCTGCGGCCGACCGGTTCGTCGATCTATCTGCTCAACCTCGAGACCAGCCGCCAGGAAACGGTCGGCAAGTTCCCGGGCATGGTGTTCGCGCCGCGCTTCTCGCCGGACGGCAGCAAGGTGGCCTTCTCGGTCGAGAAGGGCGGCAACAGTGACGTCTATGTGCTGGACCTGCGCAGCCGCCTGTCAACCCGAATCACAACGGATCCGGCCATCGACACCTCGCCGTCGTTCTCGCCGGACGGCAGCAAGATCGTCTTCAACTCCGACCGTGGCGGCCAGGCCCAGCTCTATATGATGAACGCCGACGGTTCTGGCGTACGACGCATTTCCTATGGCGGCGGCCGCTACACAACGCCCGTCTGGAGTCCGCGCGGCGACTTCATCGCCTTCACCAAGCAGGCCAGCGGCCAGTTCCACATCGGCGTCATGCGCACCGACGGATCGGACGAGCGCCTGCTGACCACCAGCTATCTGGACGAGGGCCCGACCTGGGCGCCGAACGGCCGGGTGCTGATGTATTTCCGCGAGAGCCAGAGCGGCACGCCGCGCCTGTGGACCGTCGACATCACCGGCCGCATCCTGCGTCCGGCCGCCTATCAGGGCCAGGCCTCCGATCCGGCCTGGTCGCCGTTGCTGGATTGAACCTGAACGGTCGAGCAACCTCGACTGTTCGGAGACGTTTGTTGTGACGGTTCGCCTTGCAAGTGAATCAAGGTCGCGACAGGGTGATCTGACGCCATTGTGAGGCTTGGTCGGGCGTTTTCATTGTCCCGTTGAGGTGCTTGAAGGGTATCCAACTGGTCCGAACCGAGGTTTTGAGGAGAAACTGGATGAACTTCGACACCAAGCGCGCCGCTAGACTGGCGCTGATCGGTTTGGCGGCCGCCTCTCTCGCCGCCTGCGCTTCGCGGCCGACGCCCGCTGGTCCCGCCCCGGTGGCGCCGAGCGAGCCCGCCAGCCCCAGCGCGCCCTACACCCCGCCCGTGTCGCCGGTCAGCCAGGGCGCGGTCCCCGGCTCGGTGCAGGACTTCGTCATCAATATCGGCGAGCGCATCTATTTCGACACGGACGAATATGTCGTGCGCAGCGACGCCCAGCCGGTACTCGGCGCCCAGGCCCAGTGGCTGAACCGCTATCCGGCCGTCCGCGTCCGCATCGAAGGCAATGCCGACGAACGCGGCACCCGCGAATACAACCTCGCCCTGGGCGCCCGCCGCGCCAACGCCGTCCGCGACTTCCTGGTCAGCCAGGGCGTGTCGGGCGCGCGCATCGAGACCCTGTCCTACGGCAAGGAACGTCCGATCGACGCCGGCTCGTCAGAAGACGCCTGGGCCAAGAACCGTAACGCCCGCACCGCCATCACCGACGGCGCGCGCTAAGACATGAACCCTTCCCCCTTGATGGGGGAAGGGCAGGGATAGGGGTGGTGCGGCGGCTGGTCCGTCCAGCGCCGCGTCACCCCCACCCAATCCTCCCCCATCCACCGACGGGAGGGCTTTCGGGTTTGCCCTACTTTTGTCCGCAACCAGGCCATAATCGCCGACATGAAGCTTACATCCGTTCTGCTCGCCGCCCTGCTTGCGTCCACAGCCTTGCCGGCCCTGGCCCAGACGCCCATGCCCGAAGATCTGCTGGACGATCGCTCGGTCAAGCGCGTCGAGCGCATGGAGAAGGTGGTCCGCGAGCTGCGGGCGATCGTGTTCCAGGGGCGCGACACGGGCAAGCCCGTCGTGGTGCAGCCGGCCGAGACCGAGGCCCAGATCCTGACCCTGGGCGAGCGCATCGGCGATCTGGAACAGACCCTGCAGCGCGTCAACGGCCAGAACGAGACCCTGACCCACGACCTGGACCAGGCTCGCCGGGCCTCGGCGGAGCAGAAGACCCGCAGCGACGCCCTTGAGGTCCGCCTTGCGGCGCTCGAGGCCAAGCTGGTCGCCCTGGAGACCGCCGCCGTCCAGGCCGCCCAGGTCGCCGAGGCACCGGCCCCGCCTGCGCCGCCGGCCGATCCGGCCGTGGCCTTCAAGCAGGCCCGGCAGTTCCTGCTGGACGGCGACTACACCAACGCCGAAACCGCTTTCTCGGCCTATGTGGCCAACTATCCCGACACGCCCAAGGCGCCCGAGGCCCGCTACTGGCTGGGCGAGACCCTGTTCGTGCGCGAAGCCTATGGCGACGCCGCCGGGTCGTATCTGGGCGCCGTGCGCGGCTGGCCGCAGACCGGCTGGGCCCCCGACGCCACCCTGAAGCTGTCGCGGGCGCTGGTGGCGCTGAAGAAGCCCGCCGACGCCTGCAAGACGCTGGACGAGCTGGCCAAGCGCTATCCCAAGGCCCCGCCGGCCGTCGTATCGCGCGCCGCCTCGACCCGCGTCGCGGCCAAGTGCGCCTAGCAGGGATCTCGGCCGCCTTTGATCGGCGGCTGGATCCCGCGAGCCGCGCGCCCATTGCGGTCGGATTTTCCGGCGGCGGCGACTCCCTGGCCCTGCTGATCCTCACCCTCGACTGGGCCCGGGCGCACGGCCGTCCGGTGCTGAGCCTGACCGTCGACCATCAACTGCAGCCGGCCAGCGCCGCCTGGACCCGCGAGGCGGTCGCCCACGCGCAGGCCCTGGGCGCCACAGCCCTCTCCCTGGCCTGGACCGGCGACAAGCCGGCCACGGGCCTTTCGGCCGCCGCCCGCCGGGCTCGCCACGCCCTGCTGGCTCAGGCCGCCCGCGCCGCCGGGGCGCGTGTGCTGCTGCTGGGTCACACCGCCGACGACCGGATGGAAGCTGCCGCCATGCGGGCCGAGGGCTCCAGCGTTTCCGATCCGCGCGACTGGTCGCCATCGCCGGTCTGGCCCGAGGGGCGGGACGTCTTCCTGCTGCGGCCCATGCTGGACCAGCGCCGCGCCACCCTGCGCGAGTTTCTGCGGGAGCGGGGCGAGACCTGGCTGGACGACCCGGCCAATGACGATCCCGGTTCGGCTCGCGCCCGGGCCAGGCGGTCAATGGCCGCGCGCGATGCGCCTGCCGCTGAGCTGGCGCGGCGCGAGCCCCCGATCTTCGATGGCGACCCGCTGGGCGTCATCGCCCTGCAGCGAGACGCTGCCGCAGCCCACCTCGCCGCCGCCTGCCTGTCTGCGGCCGGGACCGATCGTCCGCCGCGCGGCGAACGGCTGGGCCGCCTGGTCGTCCGGCTGCGATCGGCTGAGGTGTTCACCGCCACCCTGGCCGGCGCGCGAATCGAGGCCGGCCTCGACGCGGTGCGATTCCACAGGGACGCGGGCGAGTCGGCGCGGGGCGGCCTGGCCGATCTGGCGCTGGGTCCGCACGAAACCGGCATCTGGGACGGCCGCTATGAAATTACGGCAGGCAAGGTTGCCGTCACTGTCCGCGCCCTGAAAGGCCTCGCCGCCAACCTGTCGAAAGCCGAGCGCGCCGCCCTAAAGGCCACCCCCGCTGCAGCCCGCCAGGCCTTGCCTGCCTTGGTTTTGGCGGGCGGCGACGTCAATTGTCCCATGCTCGGCGGCCCAGCTCTTGCAGTCAGCGAAGGTGTGCGAATTCGGGCTCTCTTCCTGGATCGTTTCAGGGCCGCGACGGGTCTGATCGACCAAGAATGCGTGACCTGACGACGCACGCGTGGCGCAAGCGCTTGCGACCCCCTATCTTGGGATGTCGAAGGCTATCGTTGGGAAGACGACGGGTATGAATTTCAGGAATCTGGCCATCTGGCTGGTGATCGTTGCGGTGCTGGTCGGCGTCTTTGTCGTTAACCAGACCTCACACACCCAGGCTGGCGGCGAAATCAGCTATTCGCAGCTTCTGCGCAAGGTGGACGCTGGCGAAATCAAGTCGGCCGAGATCGCCGGCCCAATCGTGGCGGCCAAGGACGGCTCGGGCAATGTGCTCACCGTCAACGCGCCGAACAATTCGGACGAACTGGTCAATCGCCTCGTGGCGAGGGGCGCGGACGTCAAGTTCAAGGGTGGCGGCATCAGCGTGCTGGCCATCCTGGTCAACCTGCTGCCGATCATTCTGGTCATCGGCGTCTGGGTGTTTTTCATGCGCCAGATGCAGGGCGGGGCCAAGGGCGCCATGGGCTTTGGCAAGTCCAAGGCCCGCCTGCTGACCGAGAACAAGAACAAGGTGATCTTCGACGACGTCGCGGGCGTCGACGAGGCCAAGGAGGAACTGCAGGAGATCGTCGATTTCCTGAAGGACCCGGCCAAGTTCCAGCGCCTGGGCGGCAAGATCCCCAAGGGTGCCCTGCTGATCGGCCCTCCCGGCACCGGCAAGACCCTGATCGCCCGCGCTGTCGCCGGTGAGGCAGGCGTGCCGTTCTTCACGATCTCGGGCTCCGACTTTGTCGAGATGTTCGTGGGCGTCGGCGCCAGCCGCGTGCGCGACATGTTCGAGCAGGCCAAGAAGAACGCCCCCTGCATCATCTTCATCGACGAAATCGACGCTGTCGGCCGCCATCGCGGCGCCGGCCTGGGCGGCGGAAACGACGAGCGCGAGCAGACCCTCAACCAGCTGCTGGTCGAGATGGACGGCTTCGAGGCCAATGAAGGCATCATCCTGATCGCCGCCACCAACCGTCCCGACGTTCTGGACCCGGCCCTGCTGCGTCCCGGTCGTTTTGACCGTCAGGTCGTGGTGCCAAATCCAGATGTCGCCGGTCGCGAGAAGATCATCCGCGTCCACATGAAGAACGTCCCCCTGGCCGCCGATGTCGACGTGCGCACCCTGGCGCGCGGCACCCCCGGCTTCTCGGGCGCGGATCTCGCCAACCTGGTCAATGAGGCGGCCCTGACGGCGGCCCGCAAGGAGCGTCGCATGGTCACCATGCACGACTTCGAATACGCCAAGGACAAGGTGATGATGGGCGCCGAGCGTCGCTCAATGGCCATGAGCGAGGAAGAAAAGAAGCTGACGGCCTATCACGAGGGTGGTCATGCCCTGGTGGCCCTGCGCGTTCCCGTCGCCGATCCGGTCCACAAGGCCACCATCGTGCCGCGTGGCCGGGCCCTGGGCATGGTCATGCAGCTTCCCGAGGGCGACCGCTACTCGATGAGTTTCGACATGATGACCTCTCGCCTGGCCATCATGATGGCCGGCCGAGTGGCCGAGGAGCTGATCTTCGGCAAGGAGAAGATCACCTCGGGCGCCTCCAGCGACATCAGCGCCGCCACCGGCCTGGCCCGCAACATGGTCACCCGCTGGGGCTTCTCCGACAAGCTCGGCACCGTGGCCTATGGCGACAACCAGGATGAGGTGTTCCTGGGTCACTCTGTGGCCCGCACCCAGAACGTCTCGCCCGAGACCATGATCACGATCGACGCCGAGGTCCGCCGCCTGGTCAAGACCGGCGAGGACGAGGCCCGCCGGATCCTGACCGAAGACCTGGACAAGCTGCATGCGGTCGCCAAGGCCCTGCTGGAGTTCGAAACCCTGAGCGGCGACGAGATCATCGGCGTCATGAAGGGCGTCCAGCCCAATCGGAAAGACGAAGACGAAAAGAAGCCGGCCCTGCCGATGTCATCGGTGCCGATCTCGCCCACGGGCGTCACGGCCTAAGGCCTTCTTCAGACGACACGGAAAAGCCGGTCCCTCGCGGGGCCGGCTTTTTCTTTGGGCTGTGTACGGCCTACAACACCTGCCATGACCCTCAGCTTCCCCAGACCCCGCATCATGGGGATCGTCAATGTCACGCCCGACAGCTTTTCGGACGGGGGCCGGTTCCTGGACCACGCTTCGGCCCTAGCCCATGCCCGCCAGCTGATCGCCGACGGCGCAGACATCCTCGACATCGGCGGCGAGTCGACGCGGCCGGGCGCCGCGCCGGTGACGGAAGCCGACGAGCTGACCCGGGTGATCCCGCTGATCGAGGCAATCCGCGCGCAAAGCGATGTGGTGATTTCGATCGACACCATGAAGCCGGCCGTCGCCCGCGCCGCTGTCGCGGCCGGGGCCACGATCTGGAACGACGTCGCCGCCCTGCGCTTCGCTCCCAGCGCGCCCGAGGTCGCCGCCGAGCTGGGCTGCGAGTTGGTGCTGATGCACATGCTGGGCGAGCCCGGCACGATGCAGGACACCCCTCGCTACGACGACGTCGTTGCCGAGGTCGAAGCCTTCCTGCTGGCCCGCGCCTTCGCGGCCATGACGGCGGGGGTCGAGTGGGAGAAGATCTGGCTGGATCCCGGCATCGGCTTTGGCAAGACCACCGGGCACAACCTGTCCCTGATCGCCGCCCTGCCGCGCTTTGTCGCCCTCGGCTACCCGGTGCTGCTGGGCGCCAGCCGCAAGCGCTTCATCGCCGCCGTCGACCCCTTGGGCGCGCACCCGGATCATCGCCTGGGCGGCTCGCTCGCGGCGCATCTGGCGGGCGCGGCGGCGGGCGTGGCGGCGGTGCGGGCGCATGATGTGCGAGAGACGGCGCAGGCGCTGGCAGTGTGGGAGGCGGTGGAGTCAGCCCGCTGAGGCGGATCGAGAGGTCCTTGCCACGCGTGGGCAACTTGATTGCACGGTGCGGCGGGGTTCGGGCCACGAGGCTGAAGGGTGATCGGCCGGATGGAGGGTTGGGTCCCCTATGGCGAAGGAGGGACGGCTCCCCTATTTGGCCAACACCAGAGCGCGGGCATTTGCGGCAATCACCCTGGCCAGGTCAGGGGTCGAGCAATGATGTCGCCCTGATAGCCATTCCTCAAGCAACGCCAGCTGACCGCCAGCGATGTGGACGGCGATCAGGCGAAGCGGAACCGCCGATCCCATTCGCTGAACGCGGATTCGCTCTTCGATCAACGCTGTGAGCGCGCGCAGGGTCACCGCGCGAGCCCGACCGCCAAGGAGCCCCCGCACGATAACGCGATTGTCCCAGAAATGTCTGAGGAGAGGCTCGAGGTCGCCAGGCGTAGCGTCCGACGCCGTCGTGTCACTCAACGGTAGCAACACCTTCAGCAGGCGTTTTTCCAGAAGACCTTCTTGCCCGTCGAAATGCTCGTAGAAGGTCGACCGCCCAACCTGCGCTGCCTCGGCGACGCGGGCAGGGGTGGTCATCTCGTAACCTTCACTGAGGAAAATCTCGTTGAAGGATTGCTCAAGCGCCGAACGGGTTCTGTCGACGCGTTTGTCTACCATTGGCTAACGGGTCCCAGACGAATTCTCTTCGGTGTTTCACTTCCGACAGATCGGCACAAGTGTCCAAGATCTCGGAGAGCCCTTCCGGCTAATTAGCGCTTCGCTTTGATGAACCGGACCATCACATGACAGAAGCCATTCACCCCATGCCGCCCCACGCCCGCCTAGCGGCGGCGCTCGTCGGATGCACAGCGCTCCTGGAGGTGGCGCTGGTCACGCATCATCCCGTCGTTTCCCGCGCCGAGCAGGAGTCCGGCATTCCCTTCGGGGGCCTCGCCGCGATCATGCAGACGAATCTCACCTTCCACACCGTTCTCATGCTCATTCTCGTCGGCCAGCTCCTGGGACTGATCCTGTTTGCGCGCCGCCTTGGTCTGCATCGGCCATTGGTTCTCGTCGGGACGATCTTCTGCAGTCTCGCCGCTGCCCTTCTTGTGATCGCAATGACCTTTGACGGCTTCGTGGTCTACGAATTGATCTCCCGATGCCACGTGTCGGCAGCCGGCTGTACGACAGGAACAACGGATGCCCTGCGCCTCACGGGGGCCGTCATCCAGGGGTTCACGAAGCTGGGCTTCGGAGCGCAATGCCTCGGATTCATGGCCTTCGGCACCGCTGCATGGTCGCTCGGCGGGAAAGCGCGGATTGGGGCGGCCGTTGCCGTCATAGTTGCCGCAGCGCCAGTCGCGATCCTGACGTCCGGAGGCTATGTCGGCCCCCCGCAACTGTTCCCGATCCTCGCGCTCCTTGCGGGCTGGGGCCTCTGCATCGCGGCCATCCTTGTGGCGGACCGCTTCAAGCGCGCGCCCCTGACCGTTTCAAGGGGCGGGTGAACGCCACGCTCTTCTCATCCTGGAAGCGGGGGGCTGGCCCTGAAGCGAAGGATGGGAGGCCACGTTACGGAGGAGGCCCGGCGGCGGTCGATAGCCGCTCCCCTTCGCACCCAGCCGATTCCCCCCTAGGACTGCCGTCATGATCCAAGCTCATCAAGGCCGCGTCCTCGTCATCGCCGGATCGGACTCCGGCGGCGGCGCAGGCATTCAGGCAGATATCAAGACCATCACCGCCCTGGGCGGCTATGCGGCCACCGCCATCACCGCCGTGACGGTGCAGAACACGCTGGGCGTCACCGGCGTGCATCCGATCCCGCTGGAGATCATCGCCGCCCAGGCCCGCGCCGTGCTCGACGACATCGGGGCCGACGCCATCAAGACCGGCATGCTGGGCGATGTCGAGGTGGTCGAGACGGTCGCCGTCATCCTGGAATACGCGGCCAAGGCGGGCGGTATCCCGGTGGTCGTCGATCCGGTCATGGTCGCCAAGGGCGGGGCCAGTCTGGTGTCTGTCGCGGCGTTCGGGGCGGTCAGGAGCCTGATGATCCCCCGCGCCGCCCTGCTGACCCCCAACGCCCCCGAGGCTGCGGCCCTGACCGGGTTGAGCGTCGAGACCACCGACGACCTGCGCCGGGCCGGCGAGGCGCTGCTGGCCATGGGCGCCCGGGCCGTGCTGATGAAGGGCGGGCACATTGAGGGCGACCGGATGATCGACGTGCTGATGACCGCCACGGGCGAAACCACCTTCGAAGGCGAGCGGATCAACACCCGCCACACCCACGGCACCGGCTGCACCCTGGCCAGCGCCTGCGCGACAGGCCTGGCCCAGGGGCTGCCGCTGGAGCAGGCGGTAGCGCGGGCCTGGAACTACGTGCACGAGGCGATGTTGCGCGCGCCCGGTCTTGGCCAGGGGCATGGCCCTCTGGATCACGGATGGACGCTGCGCAAATGACCCTGGAAACCCGCTTGATCGACATCGTCCACGGCGTGCCGACCACGATGCAGGTGCTGCGCGTCGTTCGGGATCTGGATCTGCCCGACGCCATGATCTTTTCCGGTGCCGTCTATCAGCCGGTCTGGAACCACCTGACTGGCCGCGCGCCCGACTACGGGATCAAGGACTATGACGTCGCATATCACGACGCCTCCGATACCTCTTACGCGGCCGAGGATGTCGTGATCCAGCGCGTGGCCGCCGCCTTCGAGCCACCGCTGCGAGCGCTGGTCGAGGTGCGCAACCAGGCCCGGGTGCACCTGTGGTTCGAGAAGAAGTTCGGCGCCGACGAGCCCTATCCGCCGCTGGAAAACAGCGCCGCCGCGCTGAAGCGGTTCGTGGCCACCGCCTTCTGCGTGGGCGTGCGGATGGAGGCCGATGACGCCTTGAGCGTCTTTGCGCCGTTCGGGCTGGACGACCTGTTTGCGATGCATCTGCGGCCCAATCCCCTGCGGCTGAAGGGCGCGGGCGGCTGGGCGCGGACGACGGGCTCGGCCCAGGGGCGTTGGCCGGAGATCACGGTGGAGGGCCAGTAAGGCTTATTGTCATCATGACAATGTTGTCTTTGATCTGTGGATCAATCCGCATTAGCCCTTCCGGCACCGTCTTTTGAAAGACCAGCCTTATGCGCCAGTGGACCATCGACGCCTTCGCCTCCGCGCCCTTCAAGGGCAATCCCGCCTGCGTGGTCGAGCCGTTCGACGCCTGGCCGTCCACGGCCTGGATGCAGGCCATGGCGGGCGAGAACAATCAGGCCGAGACCTCATTCCTGCTGAAGACCGCCGATCCAGCGCGGTTTGGCCTGCGCTGGTTCACGCCCACCGTCGAGGCGCCGATCTGCGGCCACGCCACCCTGGCCGCGGCCCATGCACTGTTCTTCGAGCTGGGCGTCGAAGCGCCGCTGCTGACCTTCGACACCCAGGCAGGGCCGCTGATGGTGCGTCGCGACGGCGAGCGTCTGGAGATGGATTTTCCCGTCGATCCGCCGCGCAGGACCTCGGTTCCTGATGGGCTGGCTGAGGCCCTGGGCGCCGCGCCGGTCGAGGTCTGGGCCGGCATGTATCTGATCGCGGTGATGAAGGACGAGGCGACCGTCCGCGCGCTGACGCCGGATCAGGCGGCGGTGAAGCTGATTGGCGGCGAGGCTACGGGTGGTCCCGGTCAGATCGTGGCCGCCGCCCTGGCCGATCCGGGCCGGCCCTATCATGTGGTCAGCCGTTTCTTCGCGCCGGGCTGCGGCATTCCCGAGGATCCGACCACGGGCTCGGCCCATTGCATGCTGATGCCGCTGTTTGGCGAGCGGCTGGGGCGGGAGGCTCTTAGCTTCCATCAGGCCTATCCCGGGCGGGGCGGGGACCTGGACTGCGAAAGCCGCGGCGCGCGCGTTCTGTTGCGCGGCCGCGGCATTACGGTGGTGGAAAGCCGGCTCCGTCTGGAGCCGGTCTGACCCGCGTCGGGACTACCAGCGCGGACGATAGTCGTCGCGGTGATCGCGGTAGTCGCGGTGGTCGCGGTCGCGGCCGTAGCCCGAGCCATAGTCGCGGTCGTGACGCTCGTAGCGGATGGCCGCGCTGATGCGGTCGAAGCGACGGTCCAGGTCCGCGCGTTCCCAGCCGCTCAGGCCGTCGCGACGATAGCGGTACTCCAGGCGGGCGGTTTCGTGCAGCTGGGCGTTGAGACGGTAGGCTTCGCCACGGCTCAGCGAACCGTTGCGCAGGCCTTGGTCAATGCGGCGCTCCAGGCGGTCCTGGCGGTGATCGAAGGACTGGGCGGACGCAACAGCGGGGACAACGGTGGCGGCCGCCAGGGCCGAGACCGCCGTGATCGAAAGAAGGATCTTTTTCATCGGTCGGTTCCTCTTGAAAAGCTCCGTCGCCCGGGTGGGTGACGTTGACCTCAAGAAACCATGCGCAGCCTGAAGCGCTTCTGAGCCGCTCGTTGTCTGGCGTTCAGGTTGGGATAATCCTGGCGAGCCGACTTCAGGCCGCGTCGGCGAGGCGCGCAGCGGTCATGGCCGCTTCGATGGCCGCATAGAGCTTGGTCACTTCGATCGGCTTGGCGACGTGGCCGTCCATGCCGGCGGCCAGATAGCCCTCGACCTGATGGGCCAGGGCGTTGGCCGTGACCGCCACAATCGGCGTGCGGGCCCGACCCTCGGCCCGTTCCAGTTCACGGATGGTCCTGGCGGCCTCGACGCCGTCCATGATCGGCATATGGATATCCATCAGGATGATGTCGTGTCCGCCGCGCTTCCAGGCCTCGACACAGGCTGCACCGTCGCAGACCAGTTCGACCTCGGCACCCAGCGGAGCCAGGACCGCGGTGATGACCTTCTGATTGGTCGGATTATCGTCGGCGGCCAGCACGCGAGGACGGGTGCGAGGGGCCGCTGCGGGGGTTGCTACCGCCCCGGCGACGGTGGCCTCGGCGTCGCCCCGCGGCATCGAGAGCACCACGGTGAACGTGGAGCCCTGGCCCTCGCGGCTCTGCACGGCGATCCCGCCGGCCATCAGGGTAGCCAGCTCGCGGCAGATCGCCAGGCCCAGACCCGAGCCGCCGAACTGGCGGGTCATCGAGCTGTCGGCCTGAACGAACTTGTCAAACAGTCGCGGCTGCATCTCGGCCGAGATGCCGATGCCGGTGTCCGCGACATCGATCCGAAGGCCCGAGCCATCCTCGGCAGAGGCAAACCGCACGGCCACAGCGCCGGCCGGGGTGAACTTCAGGGCGTTGGAGATCAGGTTGCCGAGGATCTGCCGCAGGCGGTCGACATCGCCGTGCCAGACGCCCTGGGCTTCGGCGGCCACAGCGACTTCAAAGGCCAGGCCCTTCTCACGCGCTTCGCCGGCGAAGCTTTCGCGCAGAGAGACCGCCAGGGCGGCCAGGTCGAAGTCCTCGGCTGACAGGTCCAGACGGCCGGCCTCGATCTTCGAGAGATCAAGCACATCGTTCAGCACGGCCAGCAGGAGGCTTCCCGACTCGCGGATCACCGACAGGCGCTCTTGCTGGGCGGGCTTTAGGTCGTCCATCGCCATGACCTCGGCCATGGCCAGGACGCCATTTAGCGGCGTGCGAATCTCGTGGCTCATATTGGCCAGGAAGTGGGATTTCAGGACATTGGCGGCGTTGGCTGCATCGCGCGCCTTGACCAGTTCGGCCATGGCTGCGCGAAGGTCCTGGTCATTGATCTCCAGCCGGCTGACCAGCTGGTTGAAGCTTTCGGTCAGGCTCTGGAAGACGTCATCCTCGCTGGTCTGCTCGACGGGGCGGAAGCGTCCGTCGGCGGCCACGGCCTGCATGGCCTCGGTCAGGCGCTGCATCGGGCGGGTCATGCGGCGCGCCAGACCGTTGGCCAGCAGGATCGCAAGCCCGGCCGAGCCGAAGAACAGCGTGCCGGTCAGGGCCAGGTCGCGGGCGAGGATCTGTTCCAGCCGCGGTTCGCGGGCCACCAGGGCCAGGGTTCCGATCTGCCGGCCGTCCAGCAGGATCTTCTTCTCGACGGTCTGGGTCGATTTTCCAGCCTCGGGCGCGGCGCCAAGGTGGGCGACCACGCGGCCCCGCAGGTCGGAAATCCGCACGCCCGCCACGTGCGGCGCATTGGCGACGGCGGCCAGGGCGTTGCGGACGCCGACCACGTCTCCCGCGGCCAGCGGTGCGGCGGCGCCCGCCGCGACCATCTGGGTCAGAACCTGATGATTGGCTCGGGCCTCCTGCCGCGCGACGCTCCATTGCTGGACCATGAAGCAGGCGCAGGCGGCGACCAGGGCGATG
This sequence comes from Caulobacter sp., assembly GCA_031415995.1. Lineage (GTDB taxonomy): Bacteria > Pseudomonadota > Alphaproteobacteria > Caulobacterales > Caulobacteraceae > Caulobacter. The sequence goes on from JANOSS010000091.1 coordinate 27,924, forward strand.
ACCGTGGTGATCAGCGCCACGCCAGCGATTCGCGCCTGGAGGGGAACATGCGTTCGAGCGTCGGTGCTGCGCAGCGGATCAGACATGGGGGGCCCGGGTGAATGCCAAGACCCATTTTGGGGGCATCTCCCTAACGCTTCGCTTCCAAGCCGGTCAGATAGCGCGGCAAAACAACGCTAAGACGTGTTTCTGATTGCACACTCGTTAAGACTTCGTTTACCTTGATTGACAGGTTCTTAACGGGAGATGGGCATGGACAAGGTTTTTGTTGCGCAACGCATCGCGACCAAGCTGTTCGCGACGGAAAACGCCGTTGATACGGCCATGGTCGAAGCCGCCGAATTGATGGCGGACATGCTGAAGGCTCGTAAGGACATCGGCCTGTCGGCCGTGGTCGGCGACCGCGCCAGCGCCAAGCTGGTGGAAGCCCTTGCCGCGTTGGGCGAAGCCCGCTCGGCCGTGGTTGAAATGCACAATGAACTCAACGATGTGAAGCTGCGCATCGGCATTCGTACGAAGCTGATCGGCATCGAGGACAAGTCGAAGGACGGCGTTCGCGGCGAGGCCACAGATCTGCGCGAAGTGGGCTAACTCCCGCGAACGTTGCAATACTTTAACTTCGCGAGGCCCCTAATGTGAGTTAGGGGCCTTTGACATGTTACAGCTTATCGCACCGCTGCTCTGGATACTGTCGGTTGCCACAGTGCTTTTGGCCTGGTTGCGCGGCGGTCCCGCCGAACGCTTGGGCGCGACGATGATCCTCGTTGGCAATCTGCTTGTTGTAGCGATCCATTTTCTGGTGCCGGGTGAACTACAAGCCTTAGCCTTGTTGATGGGCGAAGCGGCTCTTGCGGTAGGCTTCCTGATCGTGGCCATGCGCTATTTGAGCCCCTGGCTTGGCTTGGCGATGATTCTGCAAGCGATCCAGTTCAGCCTGCACGCCTATTATCTGGTCGGCGAAAAGCCGCACGACTACCTGTATCGCGCCATCAATAACTTCAACACCTTCGCGATCCTGTTGATCATCCTGGCCGCGACGATCCTGTCCGCACTTCGGTATCGGAGCCCCAGGGCAAAATAGTGCCGAGCCGTGGGGAAAAGCCCGCCGCCGCGACAAATCTCTCCTTGCCTTTCCGCCTGAAACGGCGTTTCTCGCCGGCGGGCCACGCCCCCCCAACGGGGCGCTGTCCATCTGTAAGGATGGGAGACATCGCTATGACTACCCTCGCCAAGCCGGCGCAACGCCCGGCTCGTCCAGAGTTCTCTTCCGGCCCCTGCGCCAAGCGCCCTGGCTGGACCCCCGAAAATCTCAGAAATGCTGTTTTGGGCCGCTCGCATCGCTCGAAGCCGGGCAAGGCGCGCCTCAAGGCCGCCATCGATCAGACGCGCGACGTGCTGGAAGTGCCTGTCGACTTCCTGATCGGCATCGTCGCCGGTTCGGACACCGGCGCCGTCGAAATGGCCATGTGGTCGATGCTGGGTGCCCGCCCGGTGCAACTGATGGCCTTCGAGTCTTTCGGCAAGGACTGGGTCACCGACGTCACCAAGCAGCTGAAGCTGCCCAACGTCGAGGTGCTCGATGCGCCCTACGGTCAGCTGCCCGATACGTCCAAGGTCGATCCGGCCAAGGATCTGGTCTTCACCTGGAACGGCACCACCTCGGGCGTCCGCGTGCCGAACGCTGACTTCATCTCGGCCGACCGCGAAGGCATCGTCATCTGCGACGCCACCAGCGCCGCCTTCGCCCAGGACCTGGACTGGACCAAGCTGGATGTCGTGACCTTCTCCTGGCAGAAGGCGCTCGGCGGTGAAGGCGCGCACGGCGTGCTGATCCTGTCGCCTCGCGCCGTGGCTCGCCTCGAGAGCTACACGCCGGCCTGGCCGATGCCGAAACTGTTCCGCATGACCAAGGCCACCAAGGAGGGGGGCAACAAGGTCAGCCTCGACATCTTTGAGGGCGCGACCATCAACACCCCGTCCATGCTCTGCGTGGAAGACGCCCTGGACGCTCTGAAATGGGCCTCGTCCATCGGCGGTCTGCAAGGCATGCAAGCGCGCGCCGACCAGAACCTGGCCGTGATCGCCGACTGGGTGGCCAAGACCCCGTGGGTCGATTTTCTGGCCGCCACGCCGGACATCCGCTCCAACACCTCGGTGTGCCTCAAGGTCGTCGACCCCGCGATCGCCGCCTTGCCCGAAGACGCCCAGGCCGACTTCGCCAAGACGCTGGCCAGCCTGCTCGAGAAGGAGGGCGCCGCCCTCGACATCGGCGGCTATCGCGACGCTCCGGCCGGCCTGCGCATCTGGTGTGGTGCCACGGTAGAGGCTTCGGATCTGGAAGCCCTGACCCCCTGGCTGGACTGGGCCTTCGCCACCGTCTGCGCCGAACTGGTCGCCGCCTAACCCACCGCATAACCACCGGAACCCTCGTCCTTCGACATCGTCGGGACGGGGGTTCCGCACCCCTACACCAGCAGTCGCAGCGCGAAGTCCGTCGAAGGACCGGGGCGACTCTCCAGGATCGGACATATCACCATGGCTCCCCGCGTTCTCATTGCTGACAAGCTCAGCCCCGCCGCCGTCGACATCTTCAAGAACCGCGGCGTCGATTTCGACATCAAGGTCGGCCTGTCGAAAGACGAGCTGATCGCTGTCATCGGCGACTATGACGGCATCGCCATCCGCTCGGGCGCCAAGCTCGACAAGGACGTGATCGCCGCCGCCCACAAGCTGCAGGTCATCGCCCGGGCCGGCATCGGCGTCGACAATGTCGACATCCCCGCCGCCACAGCCAAGGGCGTGGTGGTGATGAACACCCCGTTCGGCAACTCGATCACCACGGCCGAGCACGCCATCGCCATGATGTTCGCCCTGGCCCGACAGCTGCCCGCCGCCGACGCCAGCACCCAGGCCGGCAAGTGGGAGAAGAACCGCTTCATGGGCGTGGAACTTTACGCCAAGACGCTTGGCCTGATCGGGGCCGGCAATATCGGCGGCATCGTCGCTGACCGGGCCCTGGGCCTGAAGATGAAGGTCGTCGCCTACGACCCCTTCCTGTCGCCCGAACGCGCCATCGAGATGGGCGTCGAGAAGGTCGAGCTGGAAGACCTGCTGGCCCGCGCCGATGTCATCACCCTGCACACCCCGCTGACCGACAAGACCCGCAACATCCTGTCGGCCGAGAACCTGGCCAAGACCAAGAAGGGCGTGCTGATCGTCAACTGTGCCCGCGGCGGCCTGGTCGACGAGGTTGCCCTGCGCGCCCTGCTCGACAGCGGCCATGTCGGCGGCGCCGGCTTTGACGTCTTCGTCACCGAGCCGGCCAAGGAAAACCCGCTGTTCGGGTCGGACCGCGTGGTGGCCACTCCGCATCTGGGCGCCAGCACCAACGAAGCCCAGGAGAACGTCGCCCTGCAGGTCGCCGAGCAGATGAGCGACTACCTGCTGACCGGCGCCGTCACCAATGCCCTCAACAGCCCGTCGATCACGGCCGAAGAAGCCCCCAAGCTGAGGCCGTTCGTGGCCCTGGCGGAAAAGATTGGGGCCCTGGCCGGCCAGATGGTCGACTTCGGCATCAAGGCCATCGACATCGCCTTTGAGGGCGAGGTCGCCAATCTCAACGTCAAGCCGATGACCTCGGCCGCCCTGGCCGGGATCCTCAAGCCGATGCTGGCCGAGATCAACATGGTCTCTGCCCCGGCCGTGGCCAAGGAGCGCGGCATCACCGTGTCGGAGAGCCGCCAGGAGGTCAGCCCCACCTATGACAGCCTGATGCGCATCACCATCACCACCGAAAAGGGCAAGCGCGCCTTTGCCGGCACGGTGATCGCCGGCGCCCCGCGCGTCGTCGAGGTCAAGGGCATGGAACTGGACGCGGCCTTCTCGCCGGCCATGCTCTACATCAACAACCTCGACAAGCCGGGCTTCATCGGCGCCCTGGGCATGCTGCTGGGCGAGGCGGGCGTCAACATCGCCACCTTCAACCTGGGCCGGCTGTCGGCCGACGAGGATGCCATCGCCCTGGTCGGGGTCGATCAGGCCCCGAGCGCCGAACTTCTGGCCAAGATTCAGGCCCTGCCGCACGTCAAGGAAGCGCGCGCGCTGACGTTTTAGGCTTTGCGATTTCGTCATCTTGGGGCGGCATAATCGCCGCTCCCGGGATGATGAATGGGTTTCAAGTTTGAGCATGCCGCTGTTTCAGAACCGCAAGGTCAATCGTCTGGCCTTCGCCGTCTTCGTGGCGACGTGTCTGTTCACCCTGTGGCGGGCCGTGCTGCCGGATGACGGCGGCGTCGCCTTCATTCCGTGGGACAAGGCCAAGCATTTCATCGCCTTTTACGTGCTGACCGCCCTGGCAGTCGCCGCCCTGCCGGCCAGCCGTTTCTGGCGGATCGGGGGGGTCCTGCTGAGCTTCGGCGTCGGCATTGAGGTGGTTCAGGCCCTGGTCGGCCGTGATGCCGCGTTTGGCGACGTGGTCGCCGACGCCTGCGGGATCGGGGCGCTGTTTGGGCCGATCGTCCTGCGCACCTGGACCCGGAGAGAGCCGGCCGCAGCCTAATTATAGGCCAGGTGCTCAGGCAGGAAATAGAACAGCCACTCCAGCTTCAGGACGTTTTGCAGTTCACGGAAGCTGGGCGGCTGATAGCGCGACACCACATGCAGCGGCTTGTCGGTGATTTTCAGCGCCTCGATGAGCAGGACGATCGAGGTGTCGACCGTGGCGATCCGCGCGGCGCGTTCGATCACCGTGCTCCAGTCAATCAGGGTGTAGCCCTCAACCATCCGTAAGCGGACTTCCTTTTCCGGCGCCCGGTGCGGAAAGGGAATGGTGCGCGAACTGCAGGTCTCGTTGATCAGGGCATAGGACACGCCGTCATCCAGGCCCAGTTCGCGAAACAGCCGCTCTTCCTTTTCCAGGTCGCGGCGCAGCGTGACGTGATCGGCCCAGCCGTCCATCTCGACGCCGGAGACCTGGTATTTCAGGTCCATGGTCTGTTCGGGGGCGTAGCGCCAGGAGAAGAACAGCGACAGGAACGTGTAGGCGTTGGCCTCAATGGGACTAAGCGCGATCTTGTCGGCCAAGAATAACACCTCGTCGCGGAAGTCGAAATCGCCCTCCAGGATCGGTGTCTCGACCGTCTCCGGCATCACCAGGGCGTCATAGACCCACTTGTGCGTCTCGCGCACCGGCAGGATCACTCTGCGGCCGCCGGCGGCATAGGTTTTGACGATCTTCTGGATGAAGAGCAGATCGCCGGCCATGCCGGGCTGGAAGATGATCACGGGCTTCATGTCGGGCTCGCAGAATCGGGCTGGTAAACAGTCTGGCACAACTTGGCTTTTGGACACCCTGTGACGGAGACGCGCGGCTTTGCGGCCTCGCGCCGAATGGGCTGCAAAGGGTTGGGGAGGCGCGAAGCGGCCGGGGCGAACCCGGATGACCGTGATGTGTTGTTTGCGTTTCGGCTCGACCTGTCCGCTTCGCAGAAGCTGTTCTTGCGTGAGGATTGGGCCAAGCGAGCGTCTTTCAGCTCTGATACC
>JANOSS010000092.1:0-25660 GCA_031415995.1 Caulobacter sp.
GTTTCACGGCCTTGCCGGACAGGACTTTCGACCCCTCATCCGTCAGCCTTCGGCCGACACCTTCTCCCGCAAGGGGAGAAGGGTCTGAGCCCGACAACCACCCTCCTCGGCCAGTCGAAAGGACCACTCTTCCGACGGTGACAACGGCCGGCGCCCCGCCCCAGCCAAGACACAACCCCGCAGGATTTCTCGCCTCCCCATCGAACGGAACCGCGCGCCAGACGCTATGCGTCCATGGACTTCGATCTGACGCCCCTGAAGACCTTCGCCGTCTCGCGGCCGGTGCTGTATGGCGCGCCGCTGGCGGCCGCGCTGGGCATGGTTCTGGGACTGATGTTTCAGGTCGGACCCCAGACCGAAGCCCCTGTCGAAACCCAGCCGTCCAATCGCGCCGCGCTGGAAGATACCACCCAGCCGATCGGCTGGCCGTCGGGCAAGGTCCCGGACTATGTGATCGGCACCGATTTTCTGGCTGAGACCCTTTCGCGCGAGACCTATCAGCCGCGTTACGAGGTCGAGCCGCCGCCGCTGGTCTACGGCGCCCCCGAACCTGCGCCGCCCGCCATGGTCGCCGCCCGTCCCGCGCGCGACGAGACTCGCTGGGCCTCGACCCAGGGTGATATCCTGGACATCCGTCTGCCTGAGGATGAGCCGCCAGAGCCGACTTTGCTCAACTAGGCGCCCGCCAAAGGCTCGCCTTTCGGCTCCGGGATCGGTACTGGAGCGGCATGACCGACTACACGCCCCAACAGATCGTCGCCCGCGGCGACCGCGCCGACGCCGAAGCCGCCGCTGACGCCATCGACAACCATCCCGGCCTCGAAGGCGCGACCTACTCGATCCTGGAAGAGGACGAGGACAAGAACATCTGGCGGATCGACGCCTTCCCCACCACCCAGGACGAGTCCGAAGGCCTGGCGCAGGTGCTGGCCGGCTTCAAGGTCAAGGTGACCACCGAGGTGCTGGCCGACGCCGACTGGCTGGCCATGGCGCTGTCGGGCCTGCCGCCGGTGCGGGCCGGCCGCTTCTTTGTCTATGGCATGCACGATCGCGGCCGCCTGCCGGCCAGCACGGTCAATCTGCGCATCGAGGCCGGGGCGGCGTTCGGCACCGGCCATCATGGCACCACCGTCGGCTGCCTGCAGGCCTATGACCGCCTGATCAAGGCTCGCAGCTTCAAGAAGGTGCTGGACGTCGGGGCCGGCACCGGCCTGCTGGCCATTGCTGCGGCCCGGACCGGCAGCAAGCTGGCGGTCGGCACCGATATCGACCGTCCCAGCGTGCGCATCGCCCGCGAAAACGCCAAGGTCAATCAGGCCAACGCCAAGTTCGTCCACGCCTCAGGTCTGGGCGACCGCCTGGTGGCCGACAATGCGCCCTATGATCTGGTGTTCGCCAACATCCTGGCCCGGCCGCTGATCAGCCTGGCCCAGGACATCAAGCGCGCGCTCGTTCCGGGCGGCACGGTGATCCTGTCGGGCCTGCTGCGCACCCAGGAGCGGATGGTCAAGGCCGCCTACCTGTCGCGCGGCTTCAAGGTGGTCAGCCGCATCCATCGCGACGCCTGGGCGACGCTGGTTCTGCAACGTCCCTGAAGTCAGGCGGAACCGGCGGGCCAGGGGCCACGTTTCTAGAGCCAACCCTACCGGTTCAAGGAACAGCCCGATGACCTATGTTGATCCCCAGATCCCGCCGACCGAACGCGTCGTCGAAGTCCGCCGCGAAGCCAACACCGCCGGCTGGATGGTGGCGGGCATCGTCGCCGTCGTCGCGGTGATCGCCGTGGCCTTCATGCTGAACCAGCGACCCGCCGACACCGCCCAGGACCAGCTTTTGCAGGCCCAGGAACAGGGTCGCGCCGCCGGCGTGATTGAGGGCGCGCAGTCCAGCATGGCCACCAGCGCCCAGCAGGCCCAGTTCGCCGCCGAGAACGCTGCGCGCAACGCGGGCGCTGCGGCCGATGAGGCCCGCCGTGATACCGAGCGCTCGGCCGCCAGTGCCAGCCAGGCGGCCCGGGACGCCGCCGACCGTGTGGCGGCCACCGGCGACACCGCGCCGTCAGTCGACGCGCCACCCGCCGCTTCGCCGCAATAATCATCCTCTTCCCAGGCTCGGGTCGGAGGATTACATCGGGGTATGCGTCAGACCTTCGATGAATCCACCGACCCGTCCTTCGGGCCCCGTCACGTTCCGCTGATCCGCGCCGCCATGGCGCGCCAGGGCCTGGACGGCTTCCTCGTGCCGCACGAGGACGAGCATCAGAACGAGTATCTGCCCGCCGCCAATGACCGCCTGGCCTGGGCCAGCGGCTTCACCGGCTCGGCCGGAGCCGGCGTGATCATGATCGATCGCGCCGCCGTGTTCGTCGATGGCCGCTACACCCTGCAGGTGCGCGAGCAGGTCGACCAGGGCGTATTCGAGATCCGCGACCTCGTCGAGGGCGGCGTGCCGGCCTATCTGGAAACCGCCAAGGCCGGCGCCGTCATCGGCTACGACGCCCGCCTGCACAGCCCGCAGGCCCTGGACGCGCTGAAAGCCGCCGCCGCCAAGGTCGGCGCCGAACTGAAGCCTGTCGCCGTCAACCCGCTCGACGAAGCCTGGGGCGCCCAACGTCCCGCGCAACCGGCCGCGCCCATCGTGCCGCAACCCGTCGACTATGCCGGCGAGGACTCCGCCTCCAAGCGCGGCCGCGTCGGCGCCAGCCTGGCAGGCCTGGGTGCCGACGCCGCCGTGATCACCGCCCCGGCCTCGATTGCCTGGCTGTTCAATGTGCGCGGCGGCGATGTGATCCGCTCGCCGCTGCCGCTGTCGCAGGCCATCATCAACAGCGATGGCACCGCGCGGGTGTTCATTGATCCGGCCAAGGTCACCGCCGACCTGCCGGCCTGGCTGGGCAACCAGGTCTCGCTGGAAACCCCGGACGCCCTGAACGCCGCCCTGGCCGAGCTGGCGGGCAAGGCCGTGCTGGTCGATCCGGGTCAATCCTCAGCCTGGTACTTCGACACCCTGACCGCCGCCGGTGCCAAGGTGGTGCGCGGCATGGATCCCTGCACGATGCCGCGGGCCTGCAAGAACGACGTCGAGATCGACGGCACCCGCGAGGCGCACCGCCGCGACGGCGCCGCCCTGACCCGCTTCCTGCACTGGCTGGCCACCGAGGGTCAGATCAATCCGCCGGACGAGAAGGAAGCCGTCGCCAAGCTGGAAGGCTTCCGCGAAGCCACCGGCCTGCTCAAGGACCTGTCGTTCGACACCATCGGCGCGGCCAACGGCCATGGCGCCCTGCCCCACTATCGCCCGACCGAGCGCAGCAACCAGCGGGCGGTCCGGGGCTCGCTGCTGCTGGTCGACAGCGGCGGCCAGTATCTGGACGGCACCACCGACGTCACCCGCACGGTGGCGATCGGCGAGCCGTCAGCCGAGATGGTCCAGCGCAACACCCTGGTGCTCAAGGGCCACTTGGCCATCGCCCGCCTGCGCTTCCCGGCCGGCACCACCGGCTCGGCCATCGACGCCTTCGCCCGCGCTGCCCTGTGGAGCCATGGCCTGGACTATGACCACGGCACCGGTCACGGGGTCGGCGTCTATCTGGGCGTCCACGAAGGCCCGCAGCGGATCTCCAAGGCGCCCAACACCATCGCCCTGCAGCCCGGCATGATCGTCTCCAACGAACCCGGCTTCTACAAGGACGGCGAATACGGCATCCGGATCGAGAACCTGGAAGTGGTCATGCCCGCCGAGGACATCGCCGGCGGCGAGCGCCCGATGCACCGCTTCGAGGCCCTGACCCTGGCCCCCATCGACCGCCGCCTGATCGACAAGGCGTTGCTGTCGGCCGAAGAGGTCGCCCAGTTCGACACCTATCACGCGCGGGTGCTCAAGGAGATCGGGCCCCGTGTCGAGCCTGCGGTGCGGGCCTGGATGGAAGCGGCCTGCGCGCCTTTGTAGTCAGATACTCCCCCTTTGGGGGAGCATCTTACAGAGCCTATTTCAACCGGTTCCACACCTGGGTCTTGCACAGCGGCGCGACGACGCAGCCCTTCAGCTTCAGCTGATTGTCGGACAGCATCTCGATCGTGCCCGCATAGGTGCCGCCGTCGTCGGGATTATAGACCGTGCCGCCGGTCCACTTGGCGGGGCCGCCGGTGAAGTCGTACAGCATCTGCAGGCCCTTCAGGGGGCGCCCGCGCTGGGCGGCGGCCTTGTTCCTTTCGTCCTTCAGGGCGGCGTTGGTCTTGATCTGGTTGGAGGTGACCAGCTTGCCGCACAGGCTGTTGCCGCAGCGGGCGATCTCGACCTGGCCGCCATTGGTCGGCGTGGCCCACAGGCCGGTGATATCGGCGGCGAAGGCTGGCCCGGCCAGCGCGCCGAGCGCCGCGACGGCGATCAAGGTGGTGCGGAACATGGTCTACTCCCTGGGTCGCGCCTGACTGCGCGTTTGACTGCATTGGTTGCGCGATCTGCCGATCAACGGCAAGTCTCGCGGCAAATTGAGGGCGAGATCTTCAGATCCGTCCAGCCCTAGCCGGCCACCATGGCCAGCCATTCGTCCTCGGTCATCACCTGGATGCCCAGCTCTGTGGCGGTCTTCAGCTTGGAGCCCGCGCCGGGACCGGCCACCACCAGATCGGTCTTCTTCGACACCGATGAGGCCACCTTGGCGCCCAGCGCCTCGGCCTGGGCCTTGGCTTCGTCGCGGGTCATCTTTTCCAGAGCGCCGGTGAAGACCACGGTCTTGCCGGCCACAGCGGTGTCGGTCTTGGGCTTGGCCACGGCCTGGATGTCGAGCTGACCGATCAGATTGGCGACCTTTTCCCGGTTGTGGTCCTCGCTGAAGAACCGGGCCAGGGACTGGGCCGCGACCGGACCGACGCCATCGACGGTGGCCAGGTGCAGATAGTCCTCGCCCGGCGCGCCATTGGCCGCCTCGGCCAGGGCCTGGGCGAAGGCGTCCCAGGTTGCGTAGCGCTCGGTCAGGGCGGCGCGGGCCGGTTTGGTCAGCTTGGGGACGGCGTGGCCGATCTTGATCTCCAGACTGTCAGCCTGCGGCCATGGATCGGCTTTCAGCCCGCCCTTGCCGACCTCGACCAGCAGGTCCAGCGCCTTGGGCCCGACGCCGGGCGCGGTCGAAAGCTCCAGATAGGTCGCGGTCGGCAGGCCCGTGGCGGCAGCCTCGGCTGCGGCCTGCAGGTCGGCGAAGGTGTCGAAGTGGCGGGCCAGGACTGTGGATGTGGTCTCGCCGATATCGCGCATGCCCAGGCCATAGATCACCCTATCGAGGCCGATGGTGCGCCGGGCCTCGATGCCCTTGACCAGATTGGCGACGGAGGTCTCGCCATAGCCGTCGCGGGTGCGCAGGGCCTCCAGCTTTTCGGCGTCGCTAGCCAGGCGGAAGATGTCGGCGGGCTCCCTGATCCAGCCTTCGTCGAAAAAAGCCTGCAGCTGCTTTTCGCCCAGGCCCTCGATGTCGAAGGCCCGGCGCGACACGAAGTGGCGCAGGTGCTCCACCCGCTGGAACGGACAGGCGAACTCGCCGGTGCAGCGGCGCACCACGGACTCGGTCCCCGAGACGTTGGTCTCGCGCGCCAGCCCGGTCTTGAGCGGACAAGGGCAGACGTGCGGGAATTCATAGGGCGGCGGGGCGGGATCGGGCCGCGCCTCCAGCGCCACCTCGACGATCTGCGGGATCACGTCGCCGGCTCGCTGGATAACCACGGTGTCGCCCACCCGCACGTCCAGCCGGGCGATCTCGTCGCCATTGTGCAGGGTGGCGTTGGTCACCGAGACCCCGCCCACCGTCACCGGCTTCAGCCGCGCCACCGGCGTGATCGCGCCGGTGCGGCCTACCTGCAGGTCGATGGCCTCCAGGATGGTGCGGGCCTTCTGGGCCGGGAACTTGCGGGCGACGGCCCAGCGCGGCGAGCGCGAGACGAAGCCCAGGCGGCGCTGCCGCTCCAGGTCGTCGACCTTGTAGACGACGCCGTCGATGTCGAAATCCAGGGTCGGCCGCAGGGTCTCGAAGGCGGCAAAGATGTCGAGCAGGCCCTGGGCGTTCTCCACCCGTTCGGCCGGCGGAGCCGTGGTCACGAACCCCCACTCTTCCAGCCGGGCCAATGCCTCCCACTGGCTTTCGGCGAAACTGTCGCTGACCAGGCCCCAGGCATAGCCGAAGAACCGCAGCGGCCGTTGGGCGCTGATCTTCGGATCGATCTGGCGCAGCGACCCGGCGGCGAAATTGCGGGGATTGGCATAGGTGCGCTGACCCGCCGCCTCGGCGGCGGCGTTGAAGGCGGCGAAGGCGGCCAGCTCGACATAGACCTCGCCGCGCACCTCGATCACGTCGGGCCATCCCCCTCCTGCAAGACTGGAGCCCTTCAGGCGATGCGGAATGTCGGCGATGGTGCGCAGGTTGGCGGTGACGTCCTCACCCACCCGCCCGTCGCCCCGCGTCGCGCCCTGGACCAGCACGCCCTTCTCGTAGCGTAGCGAGGCCGACAGGCCGTCGATCTTGGGCTCGGCGGTATAGGCGACGGTCTCGTCCGCCGACAGTTTCAGGAACCGCCGGACCCGGGCGTCGAACTCCACCGCCTCGTCATTGGAAAAGGCGTTGTCGAGGCTGAGCATCGGCGCGCCGTGTTCGACCGGCGAGAACTGGTCGGCCCGCGCCGCGCCCACGCTGACCGAGGGCGAGTTCTCGCGGATCAGGTGCGGAAAGCGAATCTCGATGTCGAGGTTGCGGCGCTTGAGAGCGTCGTATTCAGCATCGCTGATCGTGGGGGCGTCCTGCTGGTGATAGCGCAGGTCATCCGCCGCCAGCTGGTCGGCCAGCGCTTCGAGCTCCAGGGCGGCCTGGGCTTCGGAAAGGTCGGCGACGGGCGTCAGGGTCACGGGCGAATCCGGCTGGAAAGGGTGTCGACCCGGTTTTAACCGATGCCCTGGTAAAACGCTCCTGTTGGCGCACGCCTTGCTGCGGCTTCGTCGGAAACGGAGATCCGCATGTCGAACGCCGCCGAACCGTCCCGCATTGGGGCGCGTGATCTCCGCAAGGCCAGAGACCTGTCGCGCGGCGGTCCGCTGGACGCCCTGCGGTTCTTCGCGGCCTTCTTCATGGTGATCTATCACTATGCCGAGCAGGCGCCCGTCAGCCTGTTCGCGCTGCACCCGGCGCTGGGACGGGGCTATCTGGCCACCGATTTCTTCCTGATGCTGTCAGGCTATGTGCTGGGCCGCGCCTATGGCGACCGGGTCGCCAAGCGCCAGGTCGGCGACCGCGAGTTCCTTCTCAAGCGCTTTGCCCGCGTCTGGCCCTCGCATCTGGTGATGCTGGCTGGCTTCGTGGCCCTGATCGCCGCCACCACCCTGATCGGCGTCGCCCCGCAGAACCCGCAGTGGTTCCAGTGGTCGCAGCTGCCGGCCCAGGCCCTGCTGGTGCAGGCCTGGGGCTTTGACGGCCCGTCGGGCTGGAACACCCCGACCTGGACCCTGTCGGCGCTGATCTTCTGCTACGCCGCCTTCCCGGTGCTGTGGCGCGGCTTTGCCACCATCCGCTCGCCCTGGATCGCCCTGGCCGTGGGCGTCGCGATCTTCGTCGCTGTCGATCTGGCCTGCCGGTACTGGCTGGGCCAGAGCTCCTACCGGCTGGCTCTGAAGTACGGCGTCATCCGCGCCCTGCCCCTGTTCCTGATCGGCATGCTGATCGCCCGCCTGGGCCGCGAAGTCGTGGTCAGCCCCCGCGTCGCCGACGCTCTGGGCGCGGCGGCCATCGCCGGGGTGGTGGCCCTGAACCTGATCGGCGCGTTCGACTATGCCAGCCTCGCCCTGCTGGCCGTGCTGATCTTCGCGGCCGGGGCTTCGGCCCGCAAGGACTGGGGCTGGGCCAAAACGGCGGGCCGCCTGGCCTTCGCCCTCTACCTGACCAACCAGTTCGTCGGCGTGACCTGGTTTGGCGCCCAGCACGTGGCGGCCGGCAAGCTCGCCTTGAACGACACCGCCCTGTGGCTGACCTGGGCCCTGGCCTTCCCGGCCGCCGTGATCTTCGCCGCCCTGTTCGAGCGCTTCGTCGACGGCCCGCTGCAGGCCTGGGTCAAGCCGCGCGTGGAAATGAGCGCCCTGCGGTCGATGTTCCGGGCCAACCCGGCGATGTGGGCGAGACGTCGGGCGGTCTGAGGGCTGTCGGTCGTTCACAGTTGTTGTGTGGTGCGTTCACCATGCGCGAGACGGGCTCGCCCTAGCGCTTTGAGCGTCCGAAATGAGTGCCGGAGCCAAGCTTCCTTGCGACCCTGAACGGTCGAAAATTATCGCTGCAGAAAACGTGGCAGATTCAGCCAAACAAGTAGGGCGAGGGGGGCGGACGCTAGCGATGCAAGCTTGATGAACAAGTATCTATCCGCCGCTACGGCGCAACCTTTCACCAGAGACGCATAGAGGTGGGCAGGGTATCCGCTGCTGCCTGTTGTCTGCCGTATCGCATCGGCGCATTCGTTATTCGTCTCACAAGCTATCAACCACACCAGACCACCGATCATGAGTAATGCACCGGCAGTCAAACCTGACATCAGCTTTGCAGATCTTGCATTCATCTCAGGAACCTAACATGTGAGTGTGCGTCAGTAACCCACCCGTTGCAGCCGGTCGAAAGGTCCGCTTGACGGCTTCTGACCTCGTCCACAAAATCTTGTCATCCCGGCCGCAGCGCAGCGTAGCGCCGGGACCCAGGGGCAACCGCGATGCACTTGCTCTTGGCGCCCGAACAGCTTCCGCAAGCTCGGGGTGACAGAGGGTGACCGCAGGTGACGCTACCGATAGGGAGCCCAGGGGCTGGCGCGCTGCGTTGGCCTCCTGGGTCCCGGCGCTACGCTGCGCTACGGCCGGGATGACAAGAGTGTGTTGCTGGTGAGAACGGGTGCCTTCTGCTTTGGCGCGAACGGCTTCCCCCCACTCGGAAAAGACGACAGCAACGCCCGCTCTCGCCCCCCTTGCCCCGCACCCAACCTAGTTGATCAGCGCCCGCGCCGCCGCCCGCGCCGCCTCGGTGACTTCCGCCCCCGACAGCATGCGGGCGATTTCTTCCTCGCGCTGGGCCGGTGACAGGGGCTCGACCCGGGTGCGGATGGCCTGATCGTCGCCGGACTTGGCGATCCGCCAGTGGGCGTCGCTGCGGGCGGCGACCTGGGCCGAGTGGGTGACGACTAGCACCTGGGCGTTCTGGGCCAGGCGTTTCAGGCGCAGGCCCACCGCGTCGGCCACCGCACCGCCGACACCCTGGTCGACTTCGTCGAAGATCATCAGCGGCTGCGGACCGGTTCCGCGACCGGCCAGGGCCGCTTTCAGGGCCAGGGCGAAACGGGCCAACTCGCCGCCCGAGGCGATGGTCTCCATCGGCCCGAACGGCGCGCCGGGGTTGGTCGAGATCTCGAAGGCGACGCGGTCCATGCCGGTGGGGCCGACCCGGTCCTCGGGTAGAGGCTCGACGGCGACCCGGAATTTGGCCTTCTCCAGCTTCAGCGGTGCCAACTCGGCCTCGACGGCCAGGGCCAAGCGGTCGCCGGCGGCGCGGCGCTCGGCCGTCAGGGATTCGGCGGCGAAGACATAGCCGTCGCGGGCTGACGCGGCCTCTTCCTCGGCGGCCTTCAGGGCCTCGCCAGAGGTTTCGATGGCCTGCAGGCGGGTCGCGAATTCGGCGCGCAGGGCGGGCAAGTTTTCGGTGGCGACGTTCAACTTGCGGGCCATGCCGCGCAAGGCGAACAGCCGCTCCTCGGTCTTTTCCAGACGGTCGGGCTCGAACTCGAAGGTTTCGGCCACCGCGTCGATGGCGGCGCTAGCTTCCTGGGCCTCGACCAGGGCGCGGTCAACGGCGTCGCAGGCGGCGGTCAGCCGGGTCATGGCCGCACCCTCGGCGGGCGCGCCGGCATGCAGGGCGCGCTCGCGGGCCCGCTCCAGGGCGCGGAAGGCCTGGGCCAGCTTGCCCGACAAAGCATCTCCACCGAGCGCGTCCTGGGCCGAGGCGATATCGGCGAGGGCCTTTTCGGCCGAACCGAGCAGGGCGCGTTCCTCGGCAAGAGCTGTCTCCTCGCCCTCGCGGGGATCGAGGCGATCCAGTTCTGACAGGCGCAGGGTCAGTTCCTCGGTCTCGGCGGCGGCCTGATTGGCCAGGGCGCGCAGGGCCTCGGCCTTTTCGCGCGCCGCGCGCCAGCCGCTCCAGGCCGAGGCGACGGCCGAGACGGAAACGGCGCCGAAGGCGTCCAGCAGGGTGCGGTGGGTGCGGGGATCCAGCAGGCCGACGGTCTCGTGCTGGCCGTGCACCTCGAGCAGCAGGGCGCCGAGATCCTTGAGCACGCCGACACTGGTGGCCTGATCATTGACGAAAGCGCGGCTGCGACCGTCGGGCGACAGCTGGCGGCGCAGGACCAGGTCCTCGTCGCGGCCATAGTCCAGGCCCTTGTCGTCGAGATAGGCGAAGGCGGGGTGGTCGGCCTGCAGGGCGAAGATGGCGGTGGCCGAGGCCTGGCCCGCCGCGCCGCGCCGCACGAGGCCGGCGTCGGCCCGCGCGCCGGTCGCCAGGCCCAGGGCGTCGAGGATGATCGACTTGCCAGCGCCGGTTTCACCGGTCAGGGCGGTCAAGCCGGGACCGATGGCCAGATCCAGGCTCTCGATGAGCACGACGTCGCGAATGGAGAGACCAATCAGCATGTCGCGGAGATTCGCCCAGAATCAGCGTTTTTGAAAGCGCTCAGACGCTTCGATGTTCAGCTTGTGTTCCGCGAGGCTGCGGAGGGCCGGGGCTAGAGCCCCAGAAGGCCCCGCATGCCGTCCTTCTTGGTCGGCTTTTCGCCGGGAGGGGCCAGGGTGGCGTTCTTGTCGCGCACCAGACGGTCCAGCAGGTTTTTCTTGGCGCCGGGGGTCAGCGGCTCGACGGCGGGCTTGAGGCCGGCGTCGTTGAGCAGCTTGTAGGCGTCGGAGTACCAGCGATCGCCCGGGAAGTTGAAGCCCAGCACGGCGCCGTTGCGCTTGGCCTCATCGAACAGGCCCAGGGTCAGATAGGATTCCACCAGGCGGAACAGGGCTTCTGGCGTGTGCGACGTGGTCTGATGACGGTCGATCACGGTCTTGAAGCGGCCGATCCCGGCCAGGGTCTGGCCCTGACGCAGATAGTAGCGCCCGATGGCCATTTCCTTGCCGGCCAGCTGGTCATTGACCATGTCGATCTTCAGGCGCGCGTCCTGGGCGTATTCGCTGCTCGGATAGCGTTGGACCACGTCGCGCAGTGATGCCAGGGCCTGCTCGGTGGCAGCCTGGTCGCGGTTGACGTCGACGATCTGCTCGAAATAGCAGACGGCCTTCAGATAGTAGGCGTAGGAGGCCGACGGATTGCCGGGATACAGCGAGATGAAGCGGTCGGCGTCGCCGATGGCGTCGTTGTACTGGTTGCCCTGGTAATGGGCGAAGCCGGTCATCAGGATCGAGCGGCGCGACCATTCCGAATAGGGGTGCTGGCGTTCGACTTCGCGGAAATAGTCGACGGCCTCGTTCCAGTTGCCGCGGTCCAGGCGATCGGCGCCCGTGGCGTAGAGCAGCTCCACCGGGCGCTCTTCATAGGCCAGGGTCGGCTTCTTGGCCTGGCCGGCGCAACCCGCGACCGTAACGGAGACGAGGACGGCGGCGATGACGACTGCCGAACGACCCGGGAATTTAAGAAGCACGGACTATCACCCTCGAAGCAAACGCGCGCCTCGGCGCCGTGCAAGGCTTCTACACCACGCCGCTTGGGGCGCAAATGCGAAGGCTCAACGACGCCGGCCGTGCTTTTATCTAGACAGCCTCGGCTAGTTCCAGCGCATGGGTGCGCAGGCGCCAAGCGCGCGGCTGCGCCAGCAACGCCCGAACCACGGCGTTATTGAGGCCGTGACCGGCCAGGACGCCTTCGAAGCGGCCAATGATCGGCGCGCCCAGAACAAACAGGTCGCCCACCGCGTCCAGCGCCTTGTGGCGCACAAACTCGTCGGGGCGACGCAGACCTTCGGGATTCAACACCCGGTCGCCATCGATGACGACGGCGTTTTCCATCGAGCCGCCCCGCGCCAGGCCGATGGCCCGCAGGGCCTCGACATCGCGGACGAAACCGAAGGTGCGGCAGTTGGACAGCTCGGCACGAAACGATTCCTCGTCCACGGTCAGGTCGACGCGCTGGCGACCGATGGCCTTGCTGCCGAAAGCGATCTCGAAGGCGACCTCGAAGCGATCCGACGGGATCAGGCTGGCGAACTTGTCGCCCTCCTCGACCCGGACCGGCTGCAGGATCTCGATATATTTGCGGGCGGCTTCCTGCTTGCGGCGGCCGGCGCGATCCAGGATCTGCACGAAGGGCTCGGACGAGCCGTCCATGATCGGAACCTCGGGGCCGTCCAGCTCGACGATGCAGTTATCGATCGACAGGGCGGCCAGGGCGGCCATCAGGTGCTCGATCGTCGAGACCCGCACGTCGTCGGCGTTGTTGATGACGGTGCCCAGTTGGGTCTGGCAGACAGCGTCGGGCTTCACCGGGACGCGGTTGTCGAGGTCGTGGACATCGGTGCGCACGAAGACGATCCCGGCGTCGATCTGCGCCGGGCGCACGGCCACACGGACATGCTCGCCCGTATGCAGGCCAATCCCCGCGAAGATCACCGGCCCTGCGACCGTGTGCTGAAAATATGCGGAAGCCGACACGAAGGACCCTTATTGTTTTACGCAGAAGCGGTTTTTCGACCGCTCTGCGCCTTGAGTACCATTTAGGGACCATGTCGCGGTGCGGCAAAGCAAGTCCTGTTTCGGATTGTTACCACTCAAGCCTTTGTAATCGTGTCGCTTTTTCGACATGAAATCGCCACATAAAATCGACCGGCGTCGGACGACCGGCGTTCGCGATCGTGCCCCCTATCCTCTGGTCTAGCGCGCACGCGAGGGCTAGGCTCTCGCTCCTTCAAGGAAGAACAGGGCCAGGATTTTGCGTTTGATGATCAAGAGCTTGCGTCTCGCCGCCTCGGCCCTGGCGCTGTCCGCCGCGTTCGGCGGAATGGCCGTCGCCCAGGCCCGACCGTTCACCGCCAAGGACATGGCCAGCCTGGATCGCCTGAGCGATCCCCGCGTCTCACCGGGTGGGCGTTATGTCCTGTACTCGGTCAGGACGATGAACTTTGAGGCCAACAAGGCCTCAATGTCGCTGTGGATCGCAGATCTGAAGGCCAAGATGGCGCCGCGCCGACTGGCGATTTCGGACGGCGGGGCCGGCAGCGGTCGCTGGAGCGCCGACGGCAAGTCGATCTTTTTCATGTCCAGCCGCGCCGGCGGGACCGATCAGGTGTTCCGCACCGACGCCATGGGCGAGGCCGCCGTTCAGGTGACCTCCGCGCCGTTCGATGTCGGGGCCTTCAAGGTCTCGCCGGACGGCAAGACCCTAGTGATCAGCCAGGCCGTCTTCCCCGATTGCAACACCCTGGACTGCACCCAGGCCCGCCTGGACGCCCGCAAGTCGGTCAAGGCCACAGGCGTGGTCCACGACAAGCTGTTCATCCGCCACTGGGACACCTGGGCCGACGGAACCCGCAACCACCTCTACGCCCTGGCCCTGGACGACCAGGGCGTGGCCTCGGGCAGGCCGGTGGCCCTGATGCCCGGCTTCGACGGCGACACGCCCACCAAGCCCTTCGGTGGCGACGAGGACTTCGCCATCTCGCCCGATAGCAAGTTCGTGACCTTCTCGGCCAAGGTGGCGGGCAAGGACGAGGCCTGGACCACCAATTTCGACATCTGGGCGGCACCGCTGGACGGTTCAGCCAAGCCCAGGAACCTCACCCCCGCCAACAAGGCCTGGGACACGGCTCCGGTCTACTCGCCGGACGGCAAGTGGACGGCCTATCGCGCCATGAAGCGGCCGGGCTTCGAGGCCGACCGCTACGCGATCATCCTGCACGAGGAAGGCACCGGTAAAGAGCATGAGCTGGTCCCGACCTGGGACCGCTCGGCCGACGCCATCGCCTGGAGCCCGGACGGCAAGTCGATCTACGCCCTGGCCCAGGACGTGGGTCAGACGAAAATCTTCGCCATCACCGTCAAGACCGGCAAGATCGCGCCGGTCACCGGCGACGGCCATGTCAGCGCCTTCGATGTGGGCCCGGCCGGCCTGGTCTATGCGATGGACACCCTGAAAGGCCCCGCGCAGCTGTATGCGACGGCCGACAAGGGCGCGCCGGTCAAGCTGACCGATCTGAATGGCGAGGCTCTGAAGACCGTCGCCTGGGGCGAGCCGGAACAGTTCAACTTCAAGGGCTGGAACGACGAGACGGTGCACGGTTTCGTGGTCAAGCCGGCCAATTTCGATCCGGCCAAGCGCTATCCTGTCGCCTTCCTGATCCATGGCGGACCGCAGGGCTCATTCGGCAATGGCTGGAGCTATCGCTGGAACCCGCAGACCTACACCAATGCCGGCTACGCCGTGGTGATGATCGATTTTCATGGCTCCACCGGCTACGGCCAGGCCTTCACCGACTCGATCAGCCAGCACTGGGGCGACCGCCCGCTGGAAGACCTGCAGAAGGGCTGGGATCACGCCCTGAAGACCTATGGCTTCCTCGACGGCGACCGGGCGTGCGCGCTCGGTGCCTCCTACGGCGGCTTCATGGTCAACTGGATCGCCGGCAACTGGAACGAGCCCTGGAAGTGCCTGGTCAATCACGATGGCATCTTCGACACCCGCTTCATGGGCTATTCGACCGAAGAGCTATGGTTCACCGAGTGGGAAAACGGCGGAACGCCCTTTGCGCCCGGCAATACCTACGGCAAGTTCAACCCGGCCGATCACGTGGCCAACTGGACCAAGCCGACCCTGGTCGTGCAGGGCCAGCTGGATTACCGCGTGCCGCTGGAACAGGGCATCGCCACCTTCACGGCCCTGCAGCGCAAGGGCGTGCCCAGCAAGCTGCTGTACTTCCCCAATGAGAACCACTGGGTGCTCAAGGCCCAGAACTCGGTGCAGTGGCACAAGGAAGTGCTGGACTGGCTGAACACCTGGACGGCCGAAAAGAAGTAGGTCGACCTAAATCAGGCCCGTCGCCACCGACCAGGTGAGGCGGGCCTTTTTTTCGAGCTCGCCGGGGTCGCGCCCCCTGGCGTAGGCACCGGCCAGGGCGGCCGGGGCGAGGGCCGGGAAGGCCACGACGGGCAGACCCTTCAGTTCCCGGCGAGCGACCTTGAGGTGATCGGCGACCCGGCGCGCGAGATCGGCCTGGGTCCAGTCCTCGGGCAGGCGCGAACGTCCCGCCAGTTTCAGCCGCCACAGGCCTGCCAGGCCATAGGCCCGGGCGGCGCCCTTGACGGCGTGCGGGTCGGCCGACGGGTCGAGCCGGCGCGCGGCCAGCACCGCCAGAGCCCCGGCGGTGGCGTCGACATAGGCCAGCGCCCTGCCCTCGTCGGTCGGCGGCGCGTCGTCCAGATCGTCGAAACGGGCCTCGGCCATGGCGGCCAGAGCCAGGGGGTCGATCCCCGACGCAGCGATGGCCTCGACATTGGGATGCCTGCGCGGCGGTGTGCCGGCCGCGATCTCTTCCATGGCCTCGCGCCACCAGGTCAGGCGGATTTCGCCCATCAAGGCGTTGGAGACCCCGCCGGCCACCCGGGCCAGCTCATAGTTGAAGGCGTACAGCGCGATCACGTCGGCCCGCGCCTTGGGGTCGGCGATGAAGCGGCTGGCCAGCCAGCGGTCGGGATCGACGCGGCGGACGAGGTCGTCGAGGGTTTCGGTGTCGGCCATGGTCTCAAACAGAAAAAGGCCCGCTCAGCGTGAGCGGGCCCTCCCCTTACACGATTTTGGTCGGGGGTCAGCCGAACAGCGTCTGGTTCATCGTCATGGTGGCCAGCATCGGAATGCTGAGCAGGGTGTTGGTGCGCGAGAACAGCATGGCCATCTTGGCGGCCTTGGCCTTGGCGTCCGCGTCGGCTTCGACGAGGCCCAGGGCGATCTTCTGGTTCGGCCAGATCACGCCCCAGACGTTGATGAACATGATCGTCGCCAGCCACATGCCCACGCCGATGAAGGTGTAGCGGGCGTCGACGTCGGGCGAATAGCCGCCGGCCAGACCCAGGGTCGCGGCCTCGAGCAGATAGTTGCGGCTCAGCGCCAGGAGCACGCCCATCACCAAGGTGGCCAGGGCCGCCCAGCGGAACCAGAACAGCGCCTCGGGCGCGATGTACTTGCTGACGGCCGGCTTCAGCTCGGCCGGGATCTGCGGCATCACGCGGATCTGCACGAAGTTGAAATAGTACAGCAGCCCGATCCACAGGATGCCGAAGAACACGTGCACGAAGCGGAACACCGCCTCAAAGAACACCAGGCCGCCACCAGCGTGCATGAAGTAGCCGACGATCATCACCAGCGACAGGATCACGCTGACGATGATGGTGTTGCGGAAGTTCGCGAGCAGTCCGGACATCCAAGTTCCCCCTAAGAGTCCCAAATCTTGGCGGCCAGCTATAAGCCTCTTCTCAGAGTCGGGCAAAGCCTTGAAAACGCTGGCCGCTAAACCGCGATCAGGGCCGCCGCCAGGCGCCGCCCTTCACTGGCCAGCACGTTGTAGGTGCGGGCTGCGGCTTCGGTGCTCATGAACTCGAGGCCGATGCCCGCCGCCTTCAGGGCGTCGCGCAGATCGCGCGGCGGCAAGGCGTTGAGCAGCCCGCCGCCCAGCAGCACGAACTCGACCACGCCGCCGGCCGCGAAGACCTCGGCGAAGTCGTCAGGCGTCAGCGCCGCCAGGGCGGTCGCCGACAGGTGCGCGGCTGATCATCGATGATCAGCAGCGAGCCCGGCCGCCAGTCGCCGGAGACCCGAAAGCCGCCGCCGCCCCAGGCGTCGATCGAGGGCGGACGGCGAAGCTCGGCCATTAGGGACGCGAGGCCGCGCCGAAGGTGATCGGGGTGGCGTCGTCGTCGCCCCGCTTGACGCCCCACAGCAGGATGATCGGCGCGCCGACATAGATCGAGGAATAGGTGCCCACGATGATGCCGAAGATCATGACCACCGAGAAGCCAAACAGCGCCTCGCCGCCAAAAACGGCCAGGCCCGCGAGCGCCATGATCGCCGTAACGCCGGTGATAACCGTGCGCGACAGGATTTCGTTGATCGACAGGTCGATCACTTCGGCCAGGGGCATTTTCTTGTACTTGCGCAGATTCTCTCGAAGCCGGTCGAACACGACCACGGTGTCGTTCATCGAATAGCCGATCACGGTCAGCAGGGCCGCGACCGTATTGAGGCTGAACTCGATCCTGAACAGCACGATAAAGCCGAAGGTCAGGATCAGGTCATGCAGCAGGCCCGCGACGGCCCCGAGGCCGAACTGGGGCTCGAAGCGGAACCAGATGTAGAGAAACATCAGGCCGACAGCGAGCGCCAGGGCGATGATGCCGCTGCGGAACAGCTCGCCCGAGACCTTGGGGCCTACCGCCGACGGGTTGATGAACTGGACGGGATCGCCCAGCGACTGCTTCAGAGCGTTCTTGACGTTGGTCAGGGTGACGCCGGCGTCGCCGCCGGCCGGGGTCTGAAACCGCACCAGAGCGCGGTCGGCGGCGCCGAAGGACTGCACCTGCACATCGCCCAGACCCTGGGCCTCAAGCGTGGTTCGCACCTTGGCCAGATCGACGGCACGCGGGGCCGTCGAAACTTCCATGACGGAACCGCCCTTGAAGTCGATGCCCATGTTGAGGCCCGGCTTGAAGACGCCGACCAGCGACGCGACCACGAGGGTCACGCTGATCATCGCCATCAGGCGCGCGAACTTGACGAAGGTGAGGTTGGTTTTCTGCGGGAGCAGCTTGATCAGGGGCCAGGCCATGGGTGCGCTCACTCAGATCGGAAGTTTCTTGGGGCGGGCAGCGCGGAACCACCAGCCGATGAGAAGCTGGCTAACCAGCACGGCGGTGAACACCGAGGTGAACACGCCGATCGACAGGGTCCAGGCAAAGCCCCGAACCGGGCCTGCGCCGAACGCAAACATGATGCCCGCCGCCACCAGGGTGGTGACATTGGCGTCGATGATCGTGGTCATGGCGCGAGAGAAACCCGCGTCGGCCGCCATGATCGGCGATTTGCCGGCCCGGGCCTCGTCGCGCATGCGCTCGAAGATCAGCACATTGGCGTCGACGGCCACGGCCAGGGTCAGGATCAGGCCGGCGATACCGGGCAAGGTCAGGGTGGCCTGGGTAATCGACATGGCCGCGACGATCAGCATGCCGTTGATCAGCAGAGCGATCACGGAGATGCCGCCAAACAGCAGGCCATAGGACAGCAGCATGAAGGCCACGATGGTCACGAAGGCCACCAGGGTGGAGATCGCGCCGGCCTTGACGGCGTCAGCCCCCAGTTCGGCGCCGACCGTGCGTTGTTCCTCGACCGTCAGCGGCGCCGGCAAGGCCCCGGACCGCAACAGCAAGGCCAGTTCTGCGGCGCTCTCCGGCGTGAAATTACCGGTGATGATGCCCGAACCGCCCGTGATCGCGCCATTGATGACCGGCGCCGAGATGATCTTGCCATCCAGGACGATGGCGAACTTCTTGCCGACATTACGCGCCGTGGCGTCGCCGAACTTGCGAGCCCCCTGGCCGTTGAAATTGAACGAGACGACGGGGTTGCCGCTCTGGGAATCGAAGGTCTGGCGCGAGTCGGTCAGTTCATCGCCCGAAACCACCGCCCGCTTGCGCACCGCATAGGCGGGCACATAGCCATCCTCGCTGAGCAGCATCTCGGAACCCGGCGGAATGCGGCCTGCCGCGAGATCTTCCTGGGTGACGCCTTCATCAACCATCTGGAAGGTCAGTTTGGCGGTCTTGCCGATCACTGACTTCAGCTTTTCAGGATCGCTTTCACCGGCGGCCTGGATGACGATCCGGTCCAAACCCTGACGGGTGATCGTCGGTTCCTTGGTCCCCAGGCTGTCGATGCGACGACGGATGGTTTCGATCGACTGCTCGACCGCCATCGCCGCATCGGCCTTGGCGGCCTCGGCGACAAAGCTGATTTCCAGCCGCTGATCGTCCCGCGTGGCGACAGAGATGTCACGGCCACCGACCGAGCCGGTCAACGGCGCGCCGACCGACTGTCGAAGCAGGGTGGCGGCGTCGTTGACCTTGCCGGCCTCGGCAATGCGGACACTGATCACGCCATCGGCTTCGCGCAGGTCACCAAACGCGATCTGCTCGCCCCTCAGGCTGGTCCGGACGTCTTCGACGAGATTCGTCAGGCGTTCGCGGCGCAGCGCAGCCGTATCGACTTCCATGAGCAGATAGGATCCGCCCTGCAGGTCGAGACCCAGGTTGAGCTTCTGTTTGGGAACCCAGCCGGGCAGAGCGTCGAGCGTTCTTTGCGGCAGAAGGTTCGGCAGGGTGAAGACAAGGCCGAAGATCACCGCCAGGGTGACGACGATGATCTTCCAGCGGGACAGTGTCAGCATGGATTACAGGCTCTGGACGACGCCTTGCGGCGCCTTGGTCGGGGCGTTTTGAGCAATCAGCTCTTGGGATCGTTGGCCGGGGCCGGTTCGCCCTTGGTGCGGACTTCGGTGATCATGCCCTTAACGACCTTGACGGTGACGCCCTGGGCGATCTCAAGGCCGACTTCCTTGTCTTCGACGCGCACGATCTTGCCCAGCATGCCGCTGGACAGCACGACATTGTCGCCGCGCTTCAGGTTGGTCAGCATCACCTGATGCTCCTTGGCCCGCTTCTGCTGCGGACGGATCAGCATGAAGTAGAACAGCACCACCATCAGGAGGATGGGGGCAATTTGCATAAGCTGCGCGCTCAGGCCACCGGGCATAACGTCTCCAAAATTTCTGCGGTCGAAACCCCCATATGGGGTCTCGCCAAGTCGGCGGAAGCTATGCGTTCACCTGCCCTTTTGCAATGACGGCGCGGCAAGGTTAGGACCGGGCCATGATCGACGCCCAAAACGCCCTGCTCGCCCGTATCGCCGACGCCCTGGAGCGCCTGGCGCCGGCCGCGCCGGCCGCGCCGGATTTCGCCGGCGCACGGCTTTTTCGACATGATTCCGCAGGCGAGACCTTCATCGCCGCGCCTGACTATCCGATGGCCCTGGACCTGCTGGTGGGCGTCGAGCGGCAGAAGGATCGTTTCGTCGAGAACCTGAAGCGCTTCGCCGGCGGCCTGCCGTGCAACCACATCTTGCTCTGGGGCGTGCGCGGCACCGGCAAGAGCTCGATGACCAAGGCCGCCTTCATGGCCGTCAGCGCCGAAGACCCCGCTCTCAAGCTGGTCGAGGTGGATCGCGACGAGATCGCCGCCCTGCCCCCGCTGTTCGACCGGCTGCGCGGCCGGGCCGAGCGCTTCGTGGTGCTGTGCGACGACCTGTCGTTCGAGGACGGCGCAGCGGCGGCCAAGGCCCTGAAGTCAGCGCTGGAGGGCGGCGTGGCCGGCCCGCCGGAGAACGTGCTGTTCGTCGCCACCTCCAACCGTCGCCACCTGATGCCCCGCGACCATGTCGAGAGCCAGGGGGCCATAGCCGCCGCCGAGGACGCTGAGGAGGAGATGAGCGTCTCCGACCGCTTCGGCCTGTGGATCGGCTTCCCGCCCATGGACCAGCCGACCTATCTGGAAGCCATCCGCACCTATGCCGAACGCTTCGACCTGGTGGTCGAGAACCTGGACCGCCGGGCCCTGCAGTGGTCGCAACTGCGCGGCGCGCGCTCGGGCCGGGTGGCCTGGCAGTTCATCCGTGATCTGGCGGGCGAGCTGGGCAAGGGGCTGCCGGCTTAACGGCCAGCGCCGGACACAACCGCGCGCCCTCGCGCTTTGGCGGCGAAGGTGATGGAAAGGGTCGCGGAGCGTCCGGACCACGTCCGGAGATGAAATAGAAATAACCGTTTCGACGAAGCCGTCCGCTCCGCGTCATCGTTTTCCATCAGCGTCCCGGCGGGTGGCCCAGTTGGGGCCTTACCGGAACCCGGAAGCCTCGGTTTCCCGAAGTCCCGAAGGTCGGGGGGCGTGGGGCCAATTCTGACCAACACTCGCCTTGATCCCCATCCACGCCGACGACGGGCGGATCCTGCAACGCCAGGATCCCCGGACCGGTCGAGTATCCCCCTCGACCCATGTCCCGCTCGATCACCCCCCGCCGCCGCAATGGTCGCTGGCCTTGCGCCCTTTCCTCGCGACGAGGTGGGATGACTATGCGGGAGGTTTTACGGGGGCTGCGTCGATTGTCTGGACGCCCGTGTCGGCGCCCAGGAGCGCGACGATAAAAACGGCCGTCATCCCCGGGCGCGTACCCCGGACCCAAGGGTCGGCCGCACGGTCGGTGGATCACAAACCCCTTACGGCGCAACGGAACGATGGGTCCCGGGGACGAGCCCCGGGATGACGAGGATTTTTTGCAGGGGCTCGTGATCATCCCCCTTCAGGGGGAGGACTTGGGGCGCCAATCCCCGTGCCCATTAGTGGGCAGCGCGATGCCAATCCCCGTGCCCATTAGTGGACAGCGCTCGCCGTCAGGTATAGATTGCGGCCGAAAATCAACCCGGAGAGCCCCATGGCCAAGCCGTGGTTTCGGACCAAATTATACGGCTATGGCGCGAGCCTGCCCTGCAGTTGGGAAGGCTGGGCGGCCTTCTTGTTGTTTATCGCCGCCCTGATCGGGCTGTCGGCCCTGCCCGAGACCCTCACAGCGCCCCATCCTTGGCTGGGCATCGGCCTGCGTATCGGCCTGATCGTCGGCTTCATCGTGCTGGTCTGGCGCAAGAGCGACAAGCCGTGGGCCTGGCGCTGGGGCAAATAGCCAAACGGCCCGCCTCTTTCGAAGCGGGCCGTTCTCTATTCTAGCGCGGCAGAACCAGACTCGGATCGACCGGCCGGGCCTTGTCCTTGACCGTCGGCGCATAGCGCATCTCGAAGTGCAGCTGCGGCTCGTTGACCCCGCCGGTCGAACCGACCGTGCCCAGCTGCTGACCCTTGCTGACCTGCTGGCGCATCTTCACATCGGTGGTGCCCAGATGGGCATAGGCCGTGACCCAGCCGTCGGCATGCTTGACCAGGACCAGGTTGCCGAAGGTCGGGACCTGGTTGCCGGCATAGGCGATCTCGCCGTCGGCGGCGGATACCACCGGCGCGCCGGCATTGGCGCGGATATTCAGGCCGTCATTGCGCTGGCCCGTGCCCTTGGCCCCGAAGTCGGAGATGATGTCGCCACGCAGCGGCCACGAGAAGCGGCCCTTGCCCGAGGCGATGATCTCGGCCTCCGTCGGGGCGGCGCTGCTCTCGATGATCTGACGGATTGGGGCCGACGGCGGCGGATTGGCCGGCAAGGCCGCGACCGGACCGCTGGAACGCGGGGTCGAGGGGCCCGGCCGATACGGGATCGGCGCCGACGGCGTGGTCACGGGCTTTTCGGCCGCGGACGGAGCCTGGGCCACGGTCGTCGACGGCGCGGCCGGCCGGGTCGTCGTGGTCTTGATCGGCCCCTTGTCCTTGTAACCGTCGGGCAGAAGGATCTTCTGGCCCTTCTTGACGGCCGCCGTGGTCTTCAGCTCGTTCTCGGCGGCCAGGGCCTTGAGGGTGACGTTAAAACGCTTGGCGATCGCCGTCAGTGTGTCGCCGGACTGGGCGGCATAGGCCTTGGCCGTCGTGGCCGGGCCCTTGATCTTCGCGCCCAGCCGCAGCGCCTTTTCGGGGTCGATATCGTTGGCGTCGGCCAGGTCCTTGACGCTCATGTCAAAGCGCCGGGCGATCGCGGTCAGGGTGTCACCCGACTTGACCGTATAGACCTCACGCGGCCCGGCCACGCTGACGATCGAGCCGGTGACGCTGGTCGTGGTCGTCGTGACGCTGCCCAAACCGGTGGCGGCGCTGGCCGCCGGCGTGGAGGCCGGCTGGGTCATGGTCGGCATCGCAGTGGGGGTCGGCGTTGCGGTCGGGGTCGAGGCGCGCGGCGTTTCGACAGGGCGCGGGGCCGGCGCTGAACCGGCAAGCGTCGTGGTCGGGACGCTGGACGGCGGGGCCGCCATGGCGGTCCTGGTCGGCCCCTTGTCCTTGAAGCCATCCGGCAGGAGCAGCTTCTGCCCCTTCTTGATCGCCGCCCCGCTCTTGAGGTCGTTGGCCTCGGACAACGCGGCGGCGGTGACGGAAAAGCGCTTGGCGATGGCGAACATCGTGTCGCCCGACTGGACGACATAGGCCTTGGACTTGGGCCCGGCGGGGCCGACGATCTTCTGGCCCAGCTTCAGACGGTAGGGCGCCTCCAGGTCATTGAGCTTGACCAGTTCGGCGCGCGTCGTGCCAAAGCCGCGGGCGATAGCGTCCAGGGCATCGCCCGACTCGACGACCCGCGACTGGGGCTTGCCGGGCACATCGACGACGGCCCCCCCCACGGTGGTGACGATGATCGGCGCGACCGGACGGATCTGGGCCGGCGGCGGCGGCGGAGGGGCCGGCGCAAGTTCGGTGCGCGTGACCGGCGGCTCGCTATAGGTCGGCGGCGCCGGGGCGGCCTCGACCGGGATCGGCTCGCGGCGGATCACCTCGGACGGGGTCGGCGTGGTGTCGAGCGCTTCCGCAGGCTGGGCCTGGGTGATGGGGAAATTGGGTGTCTGGCCCCGGGGCGCGGGCGCGCCGGCTTGTCCGTCACGGGCGGGGTACTGTGGCCCCCCGGCCGTCTCGCAGGCCGCGAGGGTTCCAGCCGTCAGGGCGATCACCGCCGCGCGCGTCCACAACTGCCTCATAGCCTCTCCTTGTCCTCGCAAGTCGCCCAGACGGCCCCGCGAGGGTAAATCAATCATTAACCGCAAGGGCGCTGCACAAGCCTCGCCCCCATTTCCCGCTTCACTGGTCGCGGGCCACACCGTCGAGCAGCGGCACAAACCGCACATCGCACAGCGCCTCGACCTTGAAGCCGCCCTTGCCGTCGCCGGCATAGCGGCGAAGGCTCTGCACCGGCCCCTTCCCGATCGGCGCCACGAGGACGCCGTTGGGCTTGAGCTGGGACAGCAGTCGTTTGGGATCATCTTCAGCGGCGGCCGTGACCATAATGCGGTCAAACGGCGCCTGTTCGGCCCAACCTTCGCCGCCATCGCCAAACTTGGTGATGACATTGGTCAGGCCAAGCGTGTGAAAGCGCGCCTCGGCCTCCTTCATCAGGGTCCGATAGCGCTCGATCGTATAGACCAGCCGCGACACGTGGCTGAGGATGGTGGTCTGGTAGCCCGACCCGGTGCCGATCTCCAGCACGCGCGAGCGCGGCTCGATGGTCAGGGCCTGGGTCATCAGGCCGACGATATAGGGCTGGCTGATGGTCTGGCCGCAGGCGATCGGCAGAGCCGAATCCTCCCACGAGCGTTGCTTGAACAGATCCGGCGTGAACAGGTCGCGCGGCGTCTTCTCGATGGCCGCCAGCACCTGGGGATCGGTGATCCCCTGGTCGCGCAGGGCCTGCATCAGACGCGGCAGATCCGTGGTCACGGCGGCCTTGGCCTTGCTCATGCCTCCACCCCATCCCTCAAGCTTGGCAGCTTGGGCGGAGCGCCGCCCAGCAGCCCCTTCAGGGCATGGACGGTCTCGTTGTGCGTCAGGTCGATGTGCAGCGGCGTCACCGAGATCTTGCCCTCATAGACCGCCTTCAGGTCGGTGCCGTCGCGGGGCTGCGAGGCTGTGGCCGTAAAGCCCATCCAGTAATAGTCGCGGCCGCGCAGGTCGGTGCGCTTGTCCCAGTGGCGAAGATGGCCGTCGCGGAAGCCCTGGCGCGTGACCTCGACCGCCGTCACCTGTTCCGGCGGCAGGGCCGGGAAGTTGACGTTCATGATCACGTCGCTGGGCCAGCCCACCTCCAGCAGCCGCCGGATGATGCCCGGACCATAGGTCTGGGCGGTCTCCCAGTGGGCGACCACCTCGTCATGAAAATAGTTCATGGCCTGGGACAGGGCGATCGAGCGGATACCCAGGGCCATGCCCTCGATCGCGCCGGCCACGGTGCCCGACAGGGTGACATCCTCGGCGATGTTCTGGCCGCGATTGACGCCCGACAGCACCAGATCCGGCGCGGGGCCGTCGATCAGCTGCTGCACGGCCATCATCACGCAGTCGGTGGTCGTGCCCTCGACGGCGAAGCGGCGGTCGTCCAGGCGGCGCACCCGCAGCGGATCGGCCAGGGTCAGGGCCCGGCTGGCGCCCGACTGCTCGTATTCCGGCGCGCAGATCCAGACATCGTCGCTCAGGGCGCGGGCGATCTTCTCAAGCGCGACCAGGCCCGGGGCGTGGATGCCGTCGTCATTGGTGAGGAGGATTCTCATGATCCCCTTCTCCCCTTGCGGGAGAAGGTGTCGCGCAGCGACGGATGAGGGGTCGCGCGGACAGGGCGGAGAGACCCCTCATCCGACCTGCTTCGCAGGCCACCTTCTCCCGCAAGGGGAGAAGGGAGTCGGGCTACGCCCCGACCCAGTTTCCGTGGAAGCCCAGCGGCACACGCCGGGGGACCTTGGCCCGGGCGATCGGGCCCTTGTCCATGGCCTGGGCATCGAACACCACGAAGTCGCTTCGCGCCTCGGCGGCGATGTACTGCACCGCCACGATCCAGCCGTCGCCTTCGGCTGCGTCGGCCGAGCGGGGCACGAACACCGGTTCCGATACGGCA
>JANOSS010000093.1:0-3135 GCA_031415995.1 Caulobacter sp.
CGTCCAGGTGGTCGATGACGATCTTGCGGACGCGTTCCAGGGTGTCGGACATGTGTGTCTCTGCCTTCTAGAGCCGCCGGGGCGGCGTATGGTGGTCTTGCCGTCTCACGACGGCTCCGCTTGCGCAAGAGGCAACGCCTCGCTGACCCAACCGGTTGCGCAGGCCTTTAGCACACCCCTTCGCAAGGGAAATAGGTGTGAAACAGTCCTTGAGGGGCTATCGCGCGGTCGCGCTACTTGAGCCCGGGTGTTTGATCAACGACGGCGGTTGACCCACCACGCCAGCGCGCCGCCGACCAGCGCCATGGGCGCACCATAGATCGCCCAGATGATCTGGCCGGTCATGAAGCTGCCCGGCAGGACGCCGAGACCCTGTAGCACCCAGATGATCCCGACCAGCAGCAGCGGCCCGGCGAGGATTGTGGCCAGGTAGCGCAGCGCGATCATCAGATCATCGCCATGCCGCCGTTGACGTGCAGGGTTTGCCCCGTGACGTAGGCGGCCTCGTCCGAAGACAGATAGACGGCGGCGGCGGCAATCTCGTCGCCCGTGCCCAGACGGCCCGCGGGAATGTTTCGCAGGATGCCCTCGCGCTGCTGTTCGTTCAGCACGTCCGTCATCGGCGAGGTGATGAAGCCCGGGGCGATGCAGTTCACGGTGATACCGCGCGATCCGACTTCCTGGGCCAGAGACTTGGAGAAGCCGATCATCCCGGCCTTGGAGGCTGCATAGTTGGTCTGGCCGCCGTTGCCGGTGACGCCGACGACCGAGGTCACGCCGATGATCCGGCCCGACCGGCGTTTCATCATCCCCTTCATGGCGGCGCGGCTCAGACGGAAATAGCTTTCCAGATTGACGGTCAGGACGGACTGGAAGTCCTCGTCCTTCATCCGCAGCAACAGGCCGTCCTTCGTGATTCCGGCGTTGGCTACGAGGATGTCCAGACCCGCGCCGGCGACCTCCTCGGCCACGCCGACCAAGGCGTCGACCGAGGCCGGATCGGACAGGTTGGCGGTGGCGAAATGCGCCCGCTCGCCGAGTTCCTTCGCAAGCTCCGCCAGCACCGCCTCACGCGTGCCGGACAGGACGACGGTGGCGCCTTGCGCATGCAGGGCGCGGGCCACGGCGCCGCCGATGCCGCCCGTGGCGCCGGTGACGAGGGCGGTCTTGCCGGTGAGGTCAAACATCAGGTTCTCCTAGGGACCGCCCATCCGGGGCGTTTGTCCAGAATCAGAAAAAGGCCGCCAACGATCACACCGACGACGAAGGATACGGAATGACCGGGCTTTATGCCTGCATGTCCGGCGATGAACAGGTCCAGCGCGACACTCACCGCCGTGCCAACCACGGCGGCCCAGAAGCCCAAGCTCCGCCACGGCAGCACCAGCAATCCTGCCCCGCAAAGCGCGAGATAGGCTTGGGACGCGCCGGAGATATAGGCGTCAGGCTGGAACACCGCACCCGCGAACTGGCCACAGGCGCCCCCGATCAGGCCCAGCGCCAGCACCAGCGGCCAGGCCAGACGTCGGGTCAATCCGGCCCCGACAAAGCCGATGATCGCGGCGTTGAACAGCATGTGCGGAAACTTCACATGCAGCCATTGGGAGGCGAGCAGCTTCCAGCTGTCAGCCAGGGTCAGTGAACGTCCCTCGAACGCGCCAAAGGCCGGAAGGGCGATCGAGTGCTGCTGGACCCACAAGGACTGACCCAGAACCAAGGCCACGCCGATCCAGACGAAAACGATGCTCGCCGCCCACGTCCAGATGATGGCTCTGGCACGGTCCAACGGCTCAGCCCAGCGAAGCGGCGAAGGCCTCGATATCTTCGGGGCTGTTCAGCGCCAGGCTCTCGGCTTCCGGCGCGATCCGCTTCGCCATGCCGGTCAGGACCTTGCCCGAGCCGATCTCGACGAAACGCGTCACCCCGCCCTCGGTGGCCATCCAGTCCATGCTCTCGCGCCAGCGCACGCGGCCGGTGACCTGTTCGACCAGCAGGCGGCGGATCGTGTCGGCGTCCTGCTCCGGCCGGGCGGTGATGTTGGCCACGAGCGGCACGACGGGGGCAACGAGGGCTGCCGAGGCCAGCGCCGTCGCCATCTCGTCGGCGGCAGGCTGCATCAGCGGGCAGTGGAAGGGCGCCGAGACGTTCAGCGGGATGGCCCGCGCGCCCAGCTCCTTGGCCTTCTCGATGGCCCGGTCGACGGCGGCCTTCTCGCCGGAGATGACGACATTGCCGTTGTTGTTATCGTTGGCGACGACGCAGACGCCCACCTCGGCTCCAGCCGCGGCGGCCGCCTCGGCCAGCGCCAGATCCGTCTTCGGTCCGATCAGGGAGGCCATCGCCCCCTTCCCCACCGGGACGGCGCGCTGCATGGCCTGACCGCGCAGCTTCAGCAGCCGGGCGGTGTCGGCGAGCGACAGGGCGCCCGCCGCGGCCAGTGCGGAATACTCGCCCAGCGAATGGCCGGCCACGAAGACGGCGCGATCGACCGCGACGCCGAAATCCTTCTCCAGCACCCGCATGACGGCCAGCGACACGGCCATCAGGGCCGGCTGGGCGTTCTCGGTCAGGGTCAGCTGGTCCTCGGGTCCGTTCCGCATCAGGGCGGACAGATCCTGTCCCAGGGCCTGGTCGATCTCGGCGAAGACATCACGCGCCGATCCGAAGGCGTCGGCCAGCGCCGCCCCCATGCCGACCGCCTGGCTGCCTTGTCCGGGGAACAGGAGGGCAAGGGTCATCGATAGGGTCCGTGGCGATTGTCAGAAGCGCGGAGGGGTAGGCCGGTTGGGCCGAACGGGCAAGCATCGGGCGGGATGGTGCGGAACTTCACCTGGCCTTGCCGAAGACGCAGAACCAACAGCCCCGCGCTCAATCAAGGCGAAAATTCAGAAGCCTGGGCCGCTGTAATAGATGATATCCAGGACACGCTGAACGGACCAGGCCAGAGCGCTGCGTGTGTCCGGCGAGTCGTAATCGCTCGTGGATATGATGCAGACATGTCGATCATAGGGATCGGTCTCCGCCCCTTGGTAGACGATCAAGGTTTGTAGATTCTCGCTCCCGAAAAGCTGGACGTGCAGTTCTTTGCCTGCGTGGTTTTCAACCGTTTCAGCAGAAAGCGGACCGGTGGGGATC
>JANOSS010000094.1:0-5863 GCA_031415995.1 Caulobacter sp.
CACGATGTGGGGCGGTTCGATCAGCTTCAAGACGCCCATGCTGTGGGCGATCGGCTTCATCTTCCTGTTCACGGTCGGCGGCGTCACCGGCGTCGTCCTGTCCAACGCCGGCATCGACTACAGCCTGCACGACACCTATTATGTCGTCGCGCACTTCCACTACGTGCTGTCGCTGGGCGCCGTGTTCGCCATCTTTGCCGGCTTCTTCTACTGGTTCGAGAAGATGTGGGGCGTGAAGTACAACGAGTTCCTGGGCTGCGTGCAGTTCTGGATCATGTTCGTCGGCGTCAACCTGATCTTCTTCCCGCAGCACTTCCTGGGTCTGCAGGGCATGCCGCGTCGCTATGTCGACTATCCAGAAGCCTTTGCGAAGTGGAACTACGTCTCGACGGTCGGCTACGCGATCACCGTCGTCGGCGTGGTGGTGTTCCTGATCATCCTGATCGAAGCCGCCATTCGCCGTCGTCCGGCCGAGGCCAATCCGTGGGGCGAAGGCGCCACCACCCTGGAATGGACCCTGTCGTCGCCGCCGCCGTTCCACCAGTTCAGCGAGCCGCCGGTGATCCGCGAAGACGGCCACCACTGATCGCTTCGCTGACCTAAGCCTGAAACGCGGGGGCGCGGTCTGGACCACTTAAGGGTCCGGGCCGCGCCCTTCGCCCATCAAGACCGCTATAATCAGAATCTGATGTCGAAGATCGCCGCCATGACCCCGGAAACCGCCCCGCTGCAGACGACGCCCGATGTCGCCCGCTGGCAGGACTTCTTCCAGCTGCTCAAGCCCCGCGTCATGTCGCTGGTGGTGTTCACCGGCCTGACCGGTCTGCTGGCCGCCCGCGAGCCCATGCATCCGGTGCTGGCCGCCGTGGCGGTGCTGTGCATCGCCGTCGGGGCAGGGGCCTCCGGCGCCCTGAACATGTGGTTCGACGCCGATATCGACGGCCTGATGCGCCGCACGCGCGGACGCCCCGTGCCCTCGGGCAAGGTGCGCGGCGACGACGCCGCCGCCCTGGGCGTGGTGCTCAGCCTGTTCTCGGTGATGCTGCTGGGCATGGCCGTCAACTGGCTGGCGGCGGGTCTGCTGGCCTTCACCATCGTGTTCTACGCCGTGGTCTACACCATGTGGCTCAAGCGCTGGACGACCCAGAACATCGTCATCGGCGGACTGGCCGGCGCCTTGCCGCCTGTCATCGGCTGGGCTGCGGCCACGGGCTCTGCCCCGTTGAACGCCTGGCTGATGGTGGCCATCATCTTCTTCTGGACCCCGCCGCACTTCTGGGCCCTTTCGCTGTACATCACCACCGACTACGCCAAGGCCGGCGTGCCGATGCTGCCGGTGGTCAAGGGCGCCAAGGCCACCCGCCTGCAGATCCTGATCTACAGCCTGATCCTGATCCCGGTTTGCCTGCTGCCGGTGCTGACCGGTCTGGGCGGCCCGCTGTATCTGGCGGTGGCCAGCCTGGGCGGCGCGGTGTTCCTGCTGCTGGCCTTCCGGGTGTTTCTCAGCAAGGCCGGGGACGCCGCCGATCCGCGCGCCGCCGACCGCGACCTCTATGAGGTCACCGACGATGGCACGTCTTCGCCGGCTGCGGCCGCCGGTGCCAAGGCGGCGCGCAATCTGTTCGCCTTCTCGATCCTCTATCTGTTCGCCATGTTCGCAGCCCTGCTGGGCGAAGCGGTCTTTGGCGTCAAAGCCCTGGAGCTTTTGCGATGAACAAGCTTGTCGAACAAGACGCCGCCGCGCGGGCGCGCAAGGGGCGCAATATCGCCCTCGGCCTGGGCCTGGTGGCCTTTGTCATTCTGATGTTTGTGGTCACTGTCGTGAGGCTCGGCGCCAATGTCGCTAACCGCCCCTTCTGAATCCGGCAACCGTCCGCTCAAGGCGCTAAAGCCCGTCAAGGACCTCGCCGCCAAGCGCAATGCGCGCGTCGGCCTGATGTGCGCAGCCGCCTTCTTCGGCATGATCGGGGCGGCCTACGCCTCGGTGCCGCTCTACAAGCTGTTTTGCCAGATGACCGGCTTTGACGGCACCGTGCGCAAGGCCGATCTGGCCCCGACCAAGGTGCTGGACCGCAAGGTCAAGATCCGGTTCGACGCCAATATCCGCAACCTGCCCTGGGACTTCTCGACCGAGCAGGTCAGCCAGGATATCCGGATCGGCGACACGGGCCTGGCGTTCTTCAAGGTCACCAACCGCAGCGACCAGGCCATGACCGGCCGGGCGATCTACAATGTGGTGCCCGAACAGGCCGGGCCTTACTTCCAGAAGCTGGAATGTTTCTGCTTCAGCAACCAGACGATCCAGCCCGGCCAGACGATCGAGTTTCCGGTCGTCTACTTCGTCGATCCGCAATATGTCGATGATCCGGAGACCAAGGGTAAGGGCGAGATCACCCTCTCCTACACCTTCTTCCCGGCGGTCGAGGACGACTCCGGGAAAAAACTGGTGGCTTCAACGACGCCGCGTATCGTTCAACCCCTTGGCGGCGCGCCGTCGAGAGGGCTATAGCGTTCAGTATGGAGCGTTGCGGCGGGGGGACTCGGCTGGCAACGTTTAGAGGGAATAAGGGTTAGCACCACCATGGCCCACGGCGCCGTCAAACACGACTATCACATTCTGCCGCCCAGCCCGTGGCCCCTCGTGGGCTCGGTCGCCGCCACCATCATGGCCATCGGCCTGATCGGTTGGCTCAAGGGCGGCGTGCTCGGCATCGAAAAGGGCAACTGGGCGATCTTCGCCGCAGGCATGGCCGGCATTCTCTACACCTTCTTCGGCTGGTGGTCGGATGTCGCCAAGGAAGCCGAGGCCGGCGACCACACGCCGGTCGTCTCGATCGGCCTGCGCTACGGGATGATCCTGTTCATCGCTTCGGAAGTGATGTTCTTCGTGGCCTGGTTCTGGATGTTCTTCGAGATGGCGCTGTTCCATGAACACCGCACCCTCTCGGCCATCGAGGAAGTCCGCACTGCCTGGGCCACCTGGCCCCCGACCGGCGTCGAGACCGTCTCGCCCTGGCACCTGCCGCTGGTCAACACCCTGACCCTGCTGCTGTCGGGCACCACCGTCACCTGGGCCCACCACGCCCTGCAGGTCGGCGACCGCAAGGGCGCCAAGTGGGGCCTGATCCTGACCGTCGTGCTGGGCGCGCTGTTCACCGCCATCCAGTTCTATGAATACGCCCACATCAATCACGAGCAGCTGTTCTATTCGGAAGCGGCCGTGAATTCGGGCCTCTACGGTTCGACCTTCTTCCTGGCCACCGGCTTCCACGGCTTCCACGTGTTTGTCGGCACCCTGTTCCTGATCGTCTGCCTGATCCGCCTGCAGAACGGCGCCTTCACCCCCAAGCAGCACTTCGGCTTCGAAGCGGCCGCCTGGTACTGGCACTTCGTGGACGTGGTCTGGCTGTTCCTGTTCGCCTTCATCTACGTGATCTTCGGCGCTTCGGCCCACTAGGGTTCGAAAGTCGAAACGTGAGGGCTAAATCCCTCACGTTTTGAGCCGCCACGCTTTAAGATCGAAACTTCCGAGGGGGCCCGGAACGCTAGACCAGCGTTCCGGGCCTTTTTCATTTCAGGAGGCTCCATGAGCCACACCAACCCCTATCTGGCCGGCGCCAGCGGCCGCTGCCCCAAGTGCGGCGAGGGCTTGCTGTTCGACGGGTTCCTGAAGATCGCCCCGACCTGCGAGGCCTGCGGCTTCGAGCTGGGCCGCCACGAGACCGGCGACGGGGCCTCGACCTTCATCATCCTGATCGGCGGCAGCGTCGGCGCATTTGGCGCGCTGTTTTCGATGTTTGCCTGGAACTGGCCGATCTGGCTGCTGCTGCTGGTCTGGCTGCCAGTGACTCTTGGCCTGAGTCTTGGCCTGATGCGGCCCGCCAAAGGTTTGATGGTCGCCGCCCAGGTCGCCAACAAGGCCTCGGAAGCTGGCGGCCGCGATGTCTGAGACCCCTCCCGTCAAAAGCCGCTTTCCGATCGGCCTGACCATCGCCGTGGCGATTGCGTTCGGCATCCTGTGCTTCCTCGGCGCCTGGCAGATCAAGCGCATGACCTGGAAGCAGGATCTGCTCGGGCGGATCGAGATCCTGAAGACCGCTCCGGCGGCGCCGATCGGCGCGGTGCTGACCGACGCCGTCCAGGGCCGCAATGTCGCCTGGACGCGGGTCAGCGTCGCCTGCCGCCCGGCATCCCTGCCGCCCCTGTCCCTGGCCTATGGCCTTCGCGACGGTGACGTCGTCTGGCGCGCCCAGGCCCTGTGCGGGATCGAGGGCGGCGGGCCCTATGACCTGATCCTGGTCGATCGCGGCGTGGTTCTCGATCTGACCGGCCAGGTTGAGGCGCCGGCCCGCGTCTTCGCCGAGCCTGGGCAGGTCACGGGCATCCTGATCCCGCTGGAGCAGCTGGGCGGCGACCGCGCCACCGCGGTGGCCGGGCTGGCCGGCCGCAAGCCGGCGCCGCTGGCCCTGATGGCCGAGCGCGAGACCCCGGCCCCGGCCGGGATCGTCCCCGCCCCGCTTCCGGCAGAAATTTCCAATCGGCACCTCGAATACGCCCTGACGTGGTTCGGTCTTGCCGTAACCCTGCTCTTTATCTATGCCGCCATGCTCTGGCGGAGACTGAGGCCCTGATGCGCTACGTTTCGACCCGCGGCGAGGCCGCCCCGATCGGATTCCTCGACGCTGTTCTGGCGGGCCTGGCTCCCGACGGCGGCCTGTATGTGCCGGCCGAATGGCCGACCTTCACCAAGGCCGAGATCGCGGCCTTCGCCGGCAAGCCCTATGACCAGGTCGCCGCCGCCGTGATGAGCAAGTTCGTCGGCGACGACATCCCCGCCGACGTACTGGCCGAAATGTGCGCCGAGGCCTATGCCGGCTTCGCCCACAGCGCCGTTGCGCCGCTCAAGCAGCTGGGTCCCAACCGCTTCCTGCTGGAGCTGTTCCACGGCCCGACCCTGGCGTTCAAGGATGTCGCCATGCAGCTGCTGGGGCGGCTGTACGACCATGTGCTGGAACGCCAGTCGCGCAAGATGACCATCATCTGCGCCACTTCGGGCGATACCGGCGGCGCGGCGGTCGAGGCCTTCCGGGGCCGCAAGAACGCCCGCATCGTGGCGCTGTTCCCCGAGGGCCGGATCAGCGAGGTCCAGCGCCGGTTCATGACCACGGCGACCGACGACAATGTCGCCTGCCTCTCGATCCTGGGTTCATTCGACGACTGTCAGGCCATCGTCAAGCAGGCCTTCCAGGACGACCAGTTCCGCCATGCGGTCGACCTGTCGGGCGTCAACTCGATCAACTGGGCGCGGATCGCGGCCCAAAGCGTCTATTTCTTCACCGCCGCCGTGGCCCTGGGCGCGCCCGAACGGTCGGTGGCCTTCGTGGTGCCGACCGGTAATTTCGGCGACGCCTATGCCGCCTTCGTCGCCTCGCGCATGGGGCTGCCGATCGCCCAGATCATCTGCGCCACCAATTCCAACGACATCCTGGCCCGCACCTTCGAGGAGGGCCGCTATGCCAAGGGCGCCGTGGCCGCGACCCAGAGCCCGGCCATGGACATCCAGGTCGCCTCCAATTTCGAGCGCCTGTATTTCGAAGCGGTGCGCCGTGACGGGGTCGAGACCAGCCGCGCCTTCCGGGGCTTTACCGACAGCGGCCTGATCGACATCCCGCCCAGCGCCTTCGCCACCATGCGCGAGCTGTTCCGCGGCGTGGCCGTCAGCGAGGCCGACACCGCCAAGACCATGCTCTCGACCCTCAACGAGACGGGCGAGGTCATCGATCCCCACACCGCCGTGGGGGGGGGGGCGGGGGGGGGGGGGGAACGGGGGGAGCCCACCCCCCCCCGGGGGGTGGGGGGGACC
>JANOSS010000095.1:0-1977 GCA_031415995.1 Caulobacter sp.
AAGAAGGGCGCCTGGGGCCACGCCATCGGCGGCATGGGCGCGATCACCCAGGCCATGGCCAAGGCCTGCGAGGCCCTCGGCGTCGAGATCCTGCTCGATGCGCCGGTCGAGGCGGTGCATGTCGAACACGGCAAGGACGGCCCCCGGGCCACCGGCGTGCAGCTGGTCGACGGCCGCCAGATCATGGCCCCGATCGTCTCGTCCAACCTCAATCCGTCGCTGCTGTACGGCAAGCTGATCGCGCCCTCCGCCCTGCCGGCCGCCTTCACCAAGGCGATCAAGGGCTACAAGAACGGCTCGGGCACCTTCCGGATGAACGTGGCCCTGTCGGAGCTGCCGGACTTCACCTGCCTGCCCGGCAAGGCCTCGGCCGAGCATCACCAGTGCGGCATCGTGATCTCGCCCAGCCTGGACTACATGGACGAGGCCTATCGCGACGCCAAGGCCTTCGGCATCAGCAAGAAGCCGATCGTCGAGATGCTGATCCCCTCGACCCTGGACCCCACCCTGGCCCCGCCCGGCCAGCACGTGGCCAGCCTGTTCTGCCAGCAGTTCGCCTGGGACCTGCCCGACGGCCGCACCTGGGACAACGAACGCGAGGCCGCCGCCGACCTGATCATCAACACGGTCAATGACTGGGCCCCCAACTTCAAGGCCTCGGTCCTGGGACGGATGATCCTGTCGCCGACCGACCTGGAGCGGAAGTTCGGCCTGATCAACGGCGACATCATGCATGGCCACATGTCGCTGGATCAGCTGTGGGCGGCGCGGCCGGTGCTGGGCCACGCCAGCCATCGCGGGCCGCTGAAGGGCCTCTACATGTGCGGCGCCGGCTGTCATCCGGGCGGCGGGGTTTCCGGCAATCCGGGCCGCAACGCGGCGCGCGAGATCCTGCGCGACAAGGACTTCGTGACGGCGCTGAAGCTTTCGGCGGTGGGACGGTGATGGCTGGATCACTTGCCCCCTACGGATCGCTTCGCGATCGTCTTCCCCCGGAGGGGGAAGATGGACGGCGCCGACCTCATCTTCCCCCTCCGGGGGAAGACGGCTGCGAAGCAGCCCGTAGGGGGCAAGTCCAATGACTTACAACCAGGACCCGCAAGCCGACTGGGGCCTGCCCGGCTGGACCTACGGCAACGACCGGTTCTTCAAGGAAGAGCAGGACAGGATTCTGCGCCCCTCGTGGCAGGTCGTCTGCCATCTGAACGACATCCCCAAGGCCGGCGACTTCCACACGCTCGACTTCCTGGGCGAGAGCGTCGTGGTGGTGCGCAGCAAGGACGGCGACGTGCGGGCCTTCACCAATGTTTGCCGCCATCGCGGCGCGCGGTTGGTCGACGGCCCCAGCGGCAGCTGTGGCAAGGGCGGCGGCCGCATCGTCTGCCCCTATCACGCCTGGACCTACGACCTGGAAGGCCGACTGATCGGCGTGCCGATGCGCGACACCTATCCGGCGCTCGACATGGACAGGCAGGGCCTGGTCAAGGTCGAGGTCGAGGTCTGGCGCGGCTTCGTCTTCACGCGACTTGAAGGCGATGGCCCATCCGTCGCCGAGATGATGGCCCCCTATGACCATGAAGTGGCCCACTATCGCTTCGAGGACCTGCAACCGTTCGGCCGCGTCACCCTGCGGCCCCGGCCGGTGAACTGGAAGAACATCAGCGACAACTATTCGGACGGCCTGCACATCCCCGTCGCTCACCCCGGCCTGACTCGGCTGTTCGGCAAGGGCTATGGCGTGGAAGCCGAGCCCTGGGTCGACAAGATGTGGGGCCAGTTGATCGACGAGCCGTCGAACAATCCGTCCGAGCGGCTGTATCAAGACCTCCTGCCCGACGTTGTCCACCTGCCGCCCGAGCGCAAGCGGCTGTGGACCTATTTCAAGCTGTGGCCGAACTTCGCCTTCGACATCTATCCCGACCAGGTGGACTTCATGCAGTTCATCCCGGTCTCGGCCACCCAGACCCTGATCCGCGA
>JANOSS010000096.1:0-33418 GCA_031415995.1 Caulobacter sp.
GAGCTAGCCCCCTCCGGCCCTTTGGGCCACCTCCCCCAAGGGGGGAGGATCTAGAGACTCCGATCCTTCACGTCCAGCATCCGAAACCGCGCCAGCAGGAACGCCATCGACACAAAGCTGGTCACGATCACCGACCAGACGATGCCGTTGACCCCCATGCCGAGCGGAATGGCCAGCCACCAGGCCAGCGGCCCCATGATCACGCCGTAGCTGATCAGGTGGGTGAGGGTCGGAATCCAGACCTCGCCGCGCGCCCGCAGCGCCTGGGCCGCCACCACCTGTACGGCGTCGGGGGCCAGGAACAGGCAGGTCAGGGCCAGGGCCGGGGCAATCAGGGCGATGGCGTCCTGGTCGGCCGTATAGGCCGAGGCGACCCATTCACGCAGCGGGAACAGCAGCAGCGCCGCCACCAGCCCCACCACCGCCGTAAAGGCGAAGGCCACCCAGCCGGCGCGGGTCATGCCGGCCGGATCACGCGATCCGAAGGCCCGGCCCACCTGCACCGAGGTCGCCGTCGAAATGCCCAGCGGCAGCATGAAGATTACCGCAGCGACATTGATCACCACCGCCCAGGCCGCGATGGACAACCCGCCGATCCAGCCAGCAACCAGGCTCATGGCGGCAAAGGCGGCCACCTCGAAGAAGTTGGACGCGCCCGCGCCATAGCCGATCCGGCGCTGCTCGATCGAGGCCGGGCGATCCGGCGCCGGCTTGTCGAACACGCCCAGCGCTCGCGCATCCTTGAGGCGCAACACATAGATCGCCAGCATGATCAGCAGGGCCAGTCGCGCCACGAAGGTGGCCCAGGCCCCGCCCACGGCCCCCATGGCCGGCAGGCCCCAGGTCCCTGGCACCAGCAGCAGGTTGATCGCCAGATTGACACCATTGGCCACCCACATTGCGATGGTCACCGGCCCGGGCCGCGACAGGCCCTCCAGCCAGAAGCTCAGCACCACAGTCAGGGCGTAGAGCGGCAGGGACAGCGAGAAGACGATCATCGGCGCCGTGGCGCCATCGGCCAGGGCCTTGGGCAG
Organism: Caulobacter sp.; assembly: GCA_031415995.1. Lineage (GTDB taxonomy): Bacteria > Pseudomonadota > Alphaproteobacteria > Caulobacterales > Caulobacteraceae > Caulobacter. The sequence continues at coordinate 1,035 of JANOSS010000096.1, forward strand.
ATGCACGGCGTGCAGCAGGGGCGGCCCGAGCAAGGCCAGAGACACGGCCGAGATCATGCCGATCCAGAAGCCATAGACCAGACCCCGGCGCAGCACCGCGCCGGTATCGTGCAGCCGGTCCGCGCCGATCGCCCGCGAGGTCATCACCTGGGCCCCCACCAGCAAACCGACGGTCATGGTCACAAAGATCGAGGACGGCGCCCAGGCCATGGCGTGGAAGCCCAACTGCTCGGCCGAAAAGCGCCCGACGACGATGGCGTCGGTCAGGCCCATCACCATGATGCCCAGGCGCGACAGCACCACCGGCCCCGACAGGCGCATCAGCTCGATCAGATCAGACATCAGAGCGCCGCGCGGCGCCGGAGCAGCCGCGGGGCGGGGCATGGGCAGGGCCTTTCGAAAGGGCCGGCAAGGTGGCTCAAGGGCCCCCTTGGGGCAAGGCCGCTTGTGAACGGCCGGGAACATCCCGTCCGCCAGTGGTTTTCGGGTCGCAGCGCTCAGGCCGGGACGGCGGCGAATAGAGCGATCGCCGCCCGATTTTCTGGCCGACGCGAACGGCGCGCTAACGCTGTTGCTGTAATCCTGCTCTCCGAGCGCAAAACGCGTCTTCGGCCCTTGCGGCCGGACCCCGGAAGAAGCACCGACCATGTCGCTCAACAGCGTCAACACCAATGCCGGCGCCTTGATAGCCCTGCAGTCGCTGTCGGCGATCAACCGCGAGATGTCGGGCACGCTGCGTCGCATCTCGACGGGTCTGGCCGTCTCCAGCGCCAAGGACAATCCCGCCGTCTGGGCCATCGCCCAGACCCAGCGCGCCGAGTCGCGCTCGCTGGACGCCGTGCGCGATTCCCTGCAGCGCGGCCGCTCGATCACCGACGTGGCCCTGTCGGCCGGCGAGACCGTCGTCGACCTGCTGGGCAAGATGAAGGAAAAGATGCTGGCGGCGGCCGACACCAGCCTGTCGACAGCCAGCCGCGTCGCGCTCAACAACGACTACCTGACGCTGAAGCGCCAGATCGACCGCACGGTGGGCAATGCCGAGTTCGGCGGCGTGAACCTGATCGCGTCGGGAACGGTCGGCCAGGTCCGCGCCCTGGCCAATGCCGACGGCAGCGACACAATCGATATCGATCACGTCGACCTGTCGACCACGGGGGCGGCGCTGTCTGGCATGCCCGCCGACCTGCTGGCTGCCCCGATCACCGGCGTCGAGATCAAGGCCATGAGCACGGCGATGGAGACCGTCACCTCCGCCCTCGCCCGCCTGGGCACAGGCTCCTTCGCCCTGGAGAGCCAGCAGACCTTCATCGACAAGCTGCAGGACACGCTGAACACCTCGGTCGGCCGTCTGGTCGACGCCGACATGGCCCGGGAGTCGACCAAGCTGCAGGCGCTGCAGATCAAGCAGCAGCTGGCCATCAAGTCGCTGGCCATCGCCAATTCCGGAACCTCGTACCTGCTGACCCTCTTCGGTCGCTGAGGCTGGATCGCTGGTGCTATGACTGGGCCTCCTCAAGGAGCCGCCCATGGCCCGCCATCTCGCCCTGCTCTCCCTGCTCGTCAGCGACTATGACGCGGCCTTGAGCTTCTATGTCGGCAAGCTGGGTTTCGACCTGATCGAGGACACCGACATGGGCGCGGGCAAGCGCTGGGTCGTCGTCTCGCCGGGCCCGGGTGGCTCGCGCTTGGTGCTGGCCAAGGCCTCGGACGAGCATCAGGTCGCCCGGATCGGAGACCAGGGCGGCGGCAGGGTCTGGCTGTTCCTGCACACCGACGACTTTTCCGGCGACCACGCCCGGATGAGCGCCGCCGGGGTCCGCTTCCTCGAAGCGCCACGGCACGAAGCCTATGGCAGCGTCGCGGTGTTCGAGGACCTGTACGGCAACCGCTGGGATCTGCTGCAACCCAAGGGCTGAGGCGCTTCAGACCACCGCCGTGTCCGCGCCGAACGCCTCGGCCGCGAAGGTGCGAAGCTGGACAGCGATGTCGGCGGGCCAGATCTGGATCCGCTCCTCGAACGCCACATCATCCCCCGCGAACAGGGCGCGCATCGCAGCTTCGAAGCCTTCGCGATCCCCGGCCATCACTGTGGCGAAGCGATAGGCCGCCTCGCGGGAGCGGCGGATGCGGTCGGGGCCTTCGCTCTCGCGCCGCGCCGCCTCGACCAGCTTGCGCAGCGCCACCGACGCGCCGCCGGGCTGGCTGGCCAGCCAGTCCCAGTGACGGGGCAGCAGGGTGACCTCGCGCGGCACGACGCCCAGCCTGGGCCGCCCCCGGCCGCGCGGCGCGGCGAACTCCCCGGCAGGCCCGAGCCGGGCGGTCAGGTCTGCGGGCCCGCCGCTGAGGTCGAAATCCACCTGCCGGCCCTGGTCATCGAAGATCAGCACCCCGGCGTCCGACGGCTCGGCCGCCAGCCGCTGGGCGACCAGAGCCGCCTCGAGGGACGATCCCGCCGCGACGCGCTCGGCGCCCCTGAAGACCACATGGCTCATCGGTTCAGCCCGCGGGCGTTCAGGGTCTCGATCCAGGCGGCGCGGCGTTCCTTCAGCAGGGAGGACTTGCCCAGCGGGCCGAGATTTTCGTCATCGATGGCTTCCAGGGCCTCGAAGCTGAACGCCGCCTCGCCATGGGTCGCCCATGCCGCCTGGAGCGAGGCCTCCGAATGCCCGCCGTGTCGCAAGGAGAACCAGATCCCGTTCTGACGGGTCGCCAGATCCGGTGTGGCGCCGACCCAGGCTTCGCCGCTGTCCGCGCACCGCACGGCATAGATCCCGGCCTCGACCTTGCGGTCACGATAGTCGCGCACCAGCGCCTTGCGTCCGTTCATGGGACCCTCCTGCGGCACGCTTTTTACCCGGACGGAATATAAAGTCAATATTATCCGGGTATATATATTCGATAGCATCTAGAGCAAAGGTCGCCATGATTGAATCATGTCGTTTGCTCTAGACCGTTGTTTTAACGCGTTATTTTGGCGGCGAACCGGTATCCACTTCGCCGAATAACGCTCTAGACCCTTGTTTTAACGCGTTATTTTGGCGGCGAACCGGTATCCACTTCGCCGAATAACGCTCTAGGCAGATCCCGGAGCGGCGCGGAACACCACATAGCCTCGCTCGACCATCCGGCGCATGGCCTCATACGCCTCGGCCAGTTCGTCATAGGCCGTGCGCATCTGGGCCAGCTTCTGGATCTGGTCCGGTGAGGGGGTGTGGGAGGTCTCGGTCATGGCCACTGCAGCCGCCACCCATTGGACGCGGGCCTGGGCGGCGGCGACGGCCATGTGCTGGAAGTGGCTGGCGTCGACATGGCCCAGAGCCTGGCCAATCAGCGCCTTGTTCGAGGCGAAGGCCGTGTAGTCGATTTGCTCGAGAATCCCGCGCAAGCGGCGCTGAACCTGGGGATCGACATCCTCGGGCTCGAAATGATCGACGCCTCGACGGCGAGCACTGGATGTTACGGTCGACGACATAGCGCCCTCCCGCCCGGCCATGAGGTGCGAGAAAAGCCGAGACTGACACTGACTCTGCGCCCGAGAGCTTAAAAGGTCATTGCCGAGCGGACCGCGCCGATTTGACGCCGGCGCGGCGGAGAGACTGTCCGCTCCTGGTCAAGATTGAGGACGCGCTAAGGCCGCAGCGCCTTCCAGCCAAAGTCCAGCAGCGGTCGCGCGTCGGCGGCGAAGCCGGTGATGATCCCCGGCAGATCCGCCCCGCCGATCTCTGCGCCGGTCAGGTCGCGGCGCACCAGCCAGCGGGTGCGCTTGAGCGCCGCCTCCAGCGGGCCGCCGGCCTCGCCTTCGAAGCCCTTGGGCATGCGCCTGGTCGGCTCGCCCGGCTCCAGCGGCAGGCCCCTGGACACCAGCGCCGTCTCGACGGCCGCCCAGCCCTTGGGATCGGCGACGATGGCGCGCCGGAAGGCGTCGATGTGCGGCCGCTCCGACAGATAGAAGCCCGCCGCCGCGAAAGGGCCGTTGCCGGAATAGCCCGCGTCGCTGTCATCGGCTGATGGGAAGGTGCTGGGATCCATCGGATCGATGGTCTGGGGGTCAAAGGCCGGCTTGCTGCCGCCCTGCGGTTCGATATGCACATACAGCATGCCCGGCGACATCTTCTGGCCGTCGCGGGTCAGGGTAGCCGAGACGTGGGTCTTGTACGGCTTCTTGTCCTTCGAGAACCGCACGTCGCGATGGATGCGGAACACCGTGTTTTTGGGATGCCCTGCCAGCGGCAGGCCCTTGGCCTCGAGCGCTTCGTTCAGGGCCAGGATCAGCGCCACCAACGTCGGCTTGAGGCCCTCGTCAAAGGGCGCGCGGTGGGCGGCGAACCACTCGCGCTCATTGTTGACCGCCAGCCCGGTGAGGAAGGCGAGATCGACGACGGCGAAACCGGGGAACGGGGGTTGAGTCATACGCGCAGCTTAGCGCCGAAATCACCCCATCCAGCACGAAAGCGGCGGCCACCTTCGCCGGTCAGGGCAAAGACGGCCGCCTTAACGCGTTAGTAGACCCGCGTCGCCGTCGGAGCCACGCCGGGGCGATCCATCCGGTCGTTGTTGTCGTCGATCAGCCCAGCGTCGCTATCGCTGTCGGCGAATGAGCGATCCTCGCCGCGATAGAGATCACGCTCGCGGGCGACCTGTTCTTTGGTGTAGGGGCCGGCGTTCTGGTCGAAGCCGGTCCAACCGGCCAGACGATAGGCCTCGCCGCGTTGATGGGCGTCGACACCGCGTCGTCCGTCGAGGATCTGCTGGATCTCGACGGCGCGATCCTCATGCGCCCTGACGCTGACCAGGGCGCCGCCACGACGCACGCCTTCGGAATAGACACTGGCCTCTTCCTCGGTGTGACCCGCTTCCTTCAGTGCGCCCAGCAGACCGCCGGCCGCGCCGCCGGCCGCAGCGCCGACCAGGGCGCCGACAGCGGTAGAGGCCAGCCAGCCGGCCGCCACCACGGGACCCAAGCCCGGGATGGCCAGCATGCCGAGGCCGGCCAGCAGGCCCGCGCCGCCGCCGATCAGGCCGCCGGTCGTCGCCCCCTTGCCGGCGCCGTCGGCGACATCATTCTCGCCGTCGCCATTGGCGTCGCCCAGCGGGCCGGACTTGCCGTCATGCCAGTTGTCGCTGTTGTTGGAGACCAGGCTGATCTGGTCGCGGTCGACGCCCGCGTGTTCGAGATCCTCGACGGCGCTCAGGGCCTGGGCGCGGTCATCGAAGAGGCGAGTGATGGTCTTGCTCATCGGTTTTCCAATCTTGCTGATGTTCGAAAGCGGGATCAGAGCGCGGTGACCGCGCCCTTGTAGTCGACGGAGACGCTGACGGCCTTGCCGTCCTTCATCGCCGAGCCCTGCCACAGGCCATTGGCGTTCTGGGTCAGGCCGCCGATTTCCTCGTAGCCGGCCGACTCGATGGCGCTCTTGGCCTGGGCTTCGGTGTACGAGCTGGCGCCCGGGGTGGGGCCGCTCTCGCCGGTGGTCGGCGTAGTGTCGACGGCCTCATTGCGCGGGGCCTCGGAGGTCGAGACCACCGGGCCTTCGGTGCGCGAGGCTTCCGCGTCGGTCTTGGGACCGCAGGCGGTGAGTACGGCGGCCGCAGCCGCCACGATGGCGATGGATCTGATCATGACTAGTCCTCCCAGAAGATGGAAGGAAAAGTCCCAAAGCCATGACCAGTTCCGTGAAAATCGCTCAGACGAATAAACGCTTTAACGTCACCATGAGCTTGACCTTGGCGCACGATGCTAAAGTCTGGAAATTCGGCTCAAAACGCCCCTTGCCCGCGAAATGAGACTGCCTCTGTTTGCCGTCAGTCGAGCCGGACGCTAAAGCTCCAGGAACGCCTCGAAGCCGCCGAAGATCATGCGCTTGCCGTCGAAGGGCAGGGTCTCCATGCCCGACTTCATGCGCTCGTCAGCCATGACCTTGGCATTGACCGCGTCGCGGTGGGCGCGGTCCCTGTAGGTGATCCACGAGAAGACGACGATCTCGTCGTCGGTGGCGTGGACGGCGCGCGGGAACGAGGTCAGCTGGCCATAGGGCACGTCGTCGCCGAGGCATTCGACATAGGACAGGGCACCATGCTCCATCCAGACCCTGCCGCCCAGGCGGGCCATGTCCTTGTAGGCGTCGAGCTTGTCCTTGGGGACGGCGAGTATGAAGCCATCGACATAGGCCATGGGGTGTCTCCTCTGTTGTCATGAACCAAGGAAGGCCGGGGCCGAGGCATTGCGACCACGGCGGTTGATCTATTTCACCACGACGGCGGGGCGCGGGCGCGCCAAGGCGGCAAGACGCAGCGGATCGAACAACGAGCGCGACTCCGACTCAGCCAGGCGCTGGCCCAATCGATCCGACCGCAACAGCCAGATGCGCATCCCGGTCGCCGCGCGAGGATCGTTTCGGCGCAACCGGACGAGGATGAGGGCGAGATCGGCGTCGGCCTTGTTCAGCGCGGCGCGCTCGGCCGCCAGACCCGGCTGCTCGTAGCGTTCGAAGATCAGGCCCAGTCGGCCGCGGGCGGCCTGCGCCATCGCGACGGCCGTCGGGGTGTCGCCCCGCGCCGACGCCTCAAGCCCAGCGCCGACGGCGCGGCGGGCGTCCTCGATCAGGTCGCCGACCCTCAGGGCGCGGGTCGGACTGGCCGGGCAAGCCTCCGGCGACAGGGCGCGGATATAGGCAACCAGCCCATCCAGGACCTGGGGCGGCGGCTGGGCGCCGTCGAACTCCTCGGTGATCAGGCCGCGAACAAAGCCCTGGAGCGCCCGCGCGTCAGTCTCGCGCGACACCTTGAGGCCAGCCGCCGGACCGCTGAGGTCTGGGATGGGGCGCGGGTTGTGCAGATCATCACCGCGATGGCTGCTGAACAGCGACGAGGTCACATCCACAGTGCCCGGCGGGCCCGAGACGCCGGGAAACTGGAAATCGGGGTTGGACCGCCCCTCCAGGTGGCAGGACTCGCAGGCCAGGCCGGCCCGCGCGGCCTGGCCGCCCAGCAGCAGAGGCGAGCGGAAGGCCGCTCGGCCGACCTCGATCCGATAGGTGGTCTCGGGATCGGACGCGGGTGTCAGACACTCCGTCGGCGCCTGGCCCAGCACCCGCGCCAGATCGGCGTCCGGAGCCAACCAGCGCTCGACGCGCAGGGTTGCGTCGCCTACGGCCAACGCCCCGCCGGAGACCGCGACCGTGATCGTCAGCCCTAAAGCGGCGGCTCGCCGCCATGGTCGATCCATCGCCGCAAATCCTCCGCCTGCGGGCAGCCGAAGCCGCAGATATCGTCCAGCCGCGCCAGCATGCGCCGCGCGCCGGCCATGTCGCCGCGCTCAACCTTCAGCTCGCCGTAATATTCCGTCGCGCCGCGATGGTCGGGATCGATCTCCAGGGCCTGACGATAATAGGTCTCAGCCCGATCCAACCGGCCCAGCTTGCGGTAGGTGTAGCCGATATAGGTCAGCACATCCGGGTGCGGACCAAAGGCTGACTGCGCCGAGCGCAGGGACTCCAGCGCCTCGGGATAGCGGGCGCCATTGATCAGGGCCACGGCGGTCAGATAGGCGCGATCGCCCGTCGCGGCGTCAGGCAGAAAGGGCGCCGGCCCGTTCAAAGCGGCCGGCGTAGCCGATGACAGGGCCGCCTCGACCGCCGCCACCGCCGACTTCAGCGCAGCCGCTTCCGGGCACGTCGCGCCGCAGGTCGCAGCCCGGGCCTTCAGCAGGTCGAGCTCGGCCCTGGCCTTGTCGGCTTCGTTCAGCCTGGCCAGGGTCACGCCCAGGGCCTGATGGCCGGCGATGCGGTCCGGCTCCGCCTTCACGACCTTCTCGAACGAGCGCCGCGCGCCCTTCAGATTGCCCTGCTCGCTCTGGGACACGCCCATCAGCAACAGGGTGTCGGCGTTCTTGGGCAGGACGGAGAGGACACGGGCGAAGGCCTTTTCAGCGCCTTTGAAGTCCTTGTCGCGCATCAGGGCGACACCCTTGGAATATTCGACGGCCGGGTCGTAGGTCGGCGCGGAGATGCTGGGCATGCCGCCACCGCCGCCTCCCCCGCCGCCGTCAGCCAGGGCCGTGCCCGTAATCGACCAGGCCAGCATCGCGGTGGCGGCCGTGGCGACCATCGACCGTTCGAAACGCGTCATGCGACCCTCCCTCTATAACGGAGGCAGCATGGCGCCGATCTCCGGGAGGTCCAAGGCTGAAAGCGGCAGCGCCGCCCTCAGCCTTGGGGAGCCCCTACTCGGTCTTCAGATAGATCTCGGAGCCCTGCTCGCGGAACTTCTCGCTCATTTCCGCCATGCCAAGCGCTGCCGCCTCGTTCGGGGCCTGAGCGGCGGCGAATTCCCGCACCTCGTGGCTGATCTTCATCGAGCAGAACTTGGGGCCGCACATCGAGCAGAAGTGCGCGGTCTTGTGCGCCTCCTTGGGCAGGGTCTCGTCGTGGAACTTGCGGGCGGTTTCCGGATCGAGGGCCAGATTGAACTGGTCTTCCCAGCGGAACTCGAACCGCGCCCGGCTGATGGCGTCGTCCCACATGGCGGCACCCGGGTGACCCTTGGCCAGATCCGCCGCGTGAGCGGCCAGCTTGTAGGTGATGACGCCGGTCTTGACGTCGTCGCGGTCGGGCAGGCCCAGGTGCTCCTTGGGCGTGACGTAGCAGAGCATGGCCGTGCCGAACCAGCCGATCATCGCCGCGCCGATCGCCGAGGTGATGTGGTCGTAGCCAGGGGCGATGTCGGTGGTCAACGGGCCCAAGGTATAGAAGGGGGCCTCATGGCAGTGCTTGAGCTGCTCATCCATATTGGCCTTGATCTTGTGCATGGCCACGTGGCCCGGCCCTTCGATCATCACCTGCACGCCCTTGCTCCAGGCCACCTTGGTCAGCGCGCCCAGGGTGCGCAGTTCGGAGAACTGGGCCTCGTCATTGGCGTCGGCGGTCGAGCCGGGACGCAAACCATCGCCCAGCGAGAACGACACGTCATACTGGCGCATGATGTCGCAGATCTCGTCGAAGCGCTCGTAGAGGAAGTTCTCCTTGTGGTGGGCCAGACACCACTTGGCCATGATCGAGCCGCCGCGCGAGACGATGCCGGTGACCCGCTTGGCGGTCATCGGGATGAACGGCAGGCGCACGCCGGCGTGGATGGTGAAATAGTCCACGCCCTGCTCGGCCTGTTCGATCAGGGTGTCGCGGAACACTTCCCAGTTGAGGTCCTCGGCCACGCCGTTGACCTTTTCCAGCGCCTGATAGATCGGCACGGTGCCGATCGGAACGCTCGAGTTGCGGATGATCCAGTCGCGGATGTTGTGGATGTTGCGGCCGGTCGACAGGTCCATGACCGTGTCAGCGCCCCAGCGGGTGGCCCAGACCAGCTTGTCGACCTCGTCGGCGACGGTGCTGAGCACGGCCGAATTGCCGATATTGGCGTTGATCTTGACCAGGAAGTTGCGGCCGATCGCCATCGGCTCCAGCTCGCCGTGGTTGATATTGGCCGGGATGATGGCGCGGCCGCGGGCCACTTCCTGGCGCACGAACTCCGGCGTCACGAAGTCGGGGATGCTGGCGCCGAAGTCGTCGCCGTCACGCACGCACGGGCGGTCCTGCTCGCGGCGCAGGTTCTCGCGGATGGCCACATATTCCATCTCGGCGGTGATCTTGCCGGCATTGGCATATTCATACTGGGTGATCAGGTGGCCGGGCTTGCCGCGATAGATGGTGCGGCCGATGGCGGGGAACTGCGGGGCCAGGTGCTTGCCCTGGGCGAAGCCGTTGTCCTCGGGCTTAACCTCGCGAGGCGTTTCAACGACATCGACATCGCCGCGTGCCACAACGAAGGCGTCGCGCGTGCGCTCCAGACCCTTTTCGATGTCGATGGTCACCGTCGTGTCGGTATAGGGGCCGGACGGGTCATAGACCGTCACCGGCGGCTCGTTGGCCGACGGGTGGACAGCCACCTCGCGGAACGGCACGCGGATATCGGGGAACAGCTCGCCGGCCTGATAGACCTTGCGCGAACCGGGAATGGAGCCGGTCGAGATGGTCTCGGCGACGGACTTGATGGTGGTCAGGACGTTCATTCTACGGGCGCTCCTTGGCGTAAAGGAGACCCGGACGTGTCGCGCTTGAGTCGGTGTGCGGACGGACGATAAGCCCCGACCGCGTTCCCTCCCTTCGCCGGCATGACCCGGATCAGGTTCGACGGGTCAGGGCGAAAAGCCCAATCTCAGCCGCGCAAGCGACCCCCCGGTGAACAGGGGGACACTAGGCGTGTTGACGTTTGGGTCAAGAGTCGTTGACCCCTTCCTTCTCCCCTTGCGGGAGAAGGTGGCCGCGAAGCGGACGGATGAGGGGTTGAAAGCCCTGTCCGGATAGCCCTGCACGACCCCTCATCCGTCATCCTGCGGATGACACCTTCTCCGGCAAGGGGAGAAGGAAAGCGATTACAGCCGCGACGCCCCGAACGTATCGCACACCGCCGGATCGCCGCGCTCATAGCCGCGCGTGAACCACCGCACGCGCTGGGCGCTGGTGCCGTGGGTGAAGCTGTCGGGCACGACCTGGCCCTGGCCACGCGACTGGATGGTGTCGTCGCCGACCGCCGCGGCCGCGCCCAGGCCGTCCTCGATGTCGGCAGCGTTGATGACGATCTGGCCGTTCGAGGTCTCGCCGGCATGGGCGGCCCAGACGCCGGCATAGCAGTCAGCCTGCAATTCCAGCCGCACCGAGCCGCTCTCGGCGCCCTTGGCACCCATCCGCCGGGCGGCGTCGGAGGCGCCCAGCAGGGTCTGCACGTGGTGGCCGACCTCGTGGCTGATCACATAGGCGCGGGCGAACTCGCCCTTGGCCCCGAACCGGGTTTCCAGGTCGTTCCAGAACGTCAGGTCCAGATAGACCCGGCGATCGGCCGGGCAATAGAACGGCCCCATGGCCGACTGGCCGGTACCGCAGCCGGTCGGCGTGGCATTGTCATACAGCACCACCGACTCCGGCGGCCTATAGCGCGCGCCCTGCCGGGCGAAGATCGGCCCCCAGACCTCGGTGTTCGAGGTCTCGATGGCGTCGACGAACTGGCCGTTCTCATCCTTGACCGGGCCCTCGGCGACCGGCTGCTGGGACTGGCCCTGCAACTGCTGGGTGACCTGAAGGGTGGTCTGCGGATCGATGTCGAACACGAAATAGCCGATGGCCGCCAGCACCAAAGCCCCGATGCCGCCGCCGGCGATGCCGACCCCGCCGATGCCCCGCCGGTCCTCGATATTGCCCGAGCGGCGCGCGCCTCTCCATTCCATGCCGTGTCCCTCTTTGCGGTGTTTTGGTCAGCGGTCGCTGGCCGGACGCACGGCCCGGACGCGCGCATTGCTGCGCGCCAGGGCATCCTGGGTCAGACGCTCCATGCGGTCCATCTGGTCCTGCAGAGAATCCGGCCCGGCGGCGGGCGCAGGCGCGGGCGGCGGAATGACCGGCCCGTCGGAGCCCGGCGGCGTGGTCCGCGCGGCGTCCAGTTCGCGCAGCACCAGGGTGGTCTGCAACTGGTCCTGGCGGGCGGTGATCTCGCGCTGGGCGGCCAGGGCGTCCTGGCGCGCAATCTCGGCACCCTGCTGGGCGGCGTTCAGGGCGCGCAGCTCACGCAGGGTGTCGTGGGCCGAAGCGCCACCGGCGGCGGCGAGAGCAGCCAGGCCGGCCCCTGCCATCCATCTGATCCTGCCCATCGGCGCTCCCTGTCTCAAGGCGGGTAGCTCACTCAAGTCCTGCCCGGAGCGCCCGCCGCGCTCAGGGTCGTTTGACGGTGAAACGCGTCAGTTCCCTTTTCGGTGCCTCCCAGTCGGGATCCAGTTCGGCCGCGCGGGAATAGTCCTGATAGGCCGATTTCAGATCGCCCAGGCCTTCATTGGCCAGGGCGCGGTTGAACCAGGCCTTTTCGGGATCCTTGACGCCGAGCGACAGACCCTTGTCGATCTGGCCCAGGGCGTCGCCGTAGCGCTCTTCGCCCACATAGGCAGCCCCGCGATTGACCCAGGCTTCACCCAGGTCGGGATCGATCTTCGAGGCGGCGTCGAAGTCGGCGCGCGCGGTCGGGAAGTCGCGCTGGCGCATCTGCAGGACGCCGCGGTTTACATAGGTGCGGGCCCGGTCCCGGAAGTTCAGGTTCTCGGTTTCCAGCGCGACGGTACAGGTCAGCACCGACCTCTGGTCAGAGCGGCCGTCGATGGCGGCGATCGAACAGTCCTTGGCCGCGCCGCCGCCCAGCACCAGGGTCGAGGCCAGCGCCCCGCCGCTTGCGAAAAAGGTCGCGGTCAACACACTCGTAACCAGAAGGTTTCTTGGCGTCATGTCTTCCTCCCTGAGATCACGGTCCCTGAGACGGCGCCCGGCGGAAATGACCTCTGGGTCCGCCTGGGCGCGCCGGGCCGCGCTTCACGATGGACTGAGCATGCTCCGGCCAGGCTCCATCGTCGATATGGATAATACGCCCGTCTCGCGCCGCGTGCTAACAGAACCGCGAGTTTTTCAGGGACCAGTCCGATGCACCTCGCCCGCTTCCCCCGCGCCCGTTTCGCCCACCTGCCCACACCACTGGAGCCCCTGCCCCGCCTCGGCGCCGCGCTCGGCATCGACCTGTGGGTCAAGCGCGATGACTGCACCGGCCTGGCCGGCGGCGGCAACAAGACCCGCAAGCTGGAGTTCCTGCTCGGCGAGGCCCTGGCCCAGGGCGCCGACACCCTGGTGACCCAGGGCGCCGTGCAGTCCAACCATGTGCGCCAGACCATCGCCGCCGGCGCGCGCTATGGCCTGGCCTGCGAGATCATCCTGGAAGAGCGCACCGGCTCCAAGGCCCACGACTATGTCGGCAACGGCAATGTGCTGCTGGACCGGCTGATGGGCGCCGCAATCCGCTTCGTTCCGGGCGGAACCGACATGGTCGCCGAACTGGAAGCCTCGGCCCAGGCCGTCCGCCAGCGCGGGGGCAAGCCCTATGTGATCCCCGGCGGCGGCTCCAACACGGTCGGGGCCCTGGGCTATGTCGACTGCGCCCGCGAGCTGATCGTCCAGGCCGACGAACGCGACCTGAAGATCGACCGCCTGGTCACCGCCACCGGCAGCGCCGGCACCCATGCGGGCCTGGTGGCGGGCTTTGCCGCCCTGTCGGTCGACGTGCCGATCCTGGGCTTTGGCGTCCGCGCGCCCAAGGCAAAGCAGGAAGAGAACGTCTTCAACCTGGCCGTCGCCACCGCCGAAATCATCGGCGCAGCGGGCCGGGTGACGCGCGAGATGGTCGTGGCCGACTGCGACTATGTCGGCGAAGGCTATGGCCTGATCGACCAGGGCGTGATCGACGCCCTGACCCTGGCGGCCCGCACCGAGGGCCTGCTGCTGGATCCGGTCTATTCGGGCAAGGCGATGAAGGGTCTGATCGACCAGGCCCGCAAGGGCGCGTTCAAGGGCGAGCGGGTGGTGTTCCTGCACACTGGCGGCGCGCAGGGGCTGTTCGGCTACCATACCCAGATGGAAGCGGCGCTGCTCTAGGAGCCTGACCATGACCAAGACCCTCGGCCGGACGAAGACCCTCGGCGTTCTGGGCGGCATGGGCCCGGCCGCCACCCTGGACTTCCTGGCCAAGCTGCAGGCCGCGACCCCGGCCCAGCGCGAGCAGGACCATCTGCGGGTGCTGGTCGACATCAATCCCAAGGTCCCGGACCGCAATGTCAGCGACAGCGATCCCGGCCCGGTGCTGGCGGCCATGGCGGCGGGCCTGAGGGACGGCGGAGCCCAGGTGCTGGCCATAGCCTGCAACACCGCCCACGCCTTCGCCGATGAGGTGCGCGCCAGCGGCCTGCCGCTGGTCAACATGCTGGAAGTCGCCGGCCAGGCGGCCACAGCGGCCGGCGCCGCGCACGTGGGGGTGCTGGGCACCGGTCTGGCGCTGGGCCTCTACCGCGACGCGCTCTCGCATCAGGACCTGGAGGTCATCACCCTGGATGACCACGAGCAGGTCGAGTTCATGGCCCTGCTCTACCGGATCAAGCTGGGCGACGTCGGGCCGGACTCCCGCGAGACCATGGCCGCCCTGGCCCATCGCCTGATCGGCAAGGGCGCCCAGGCCATCGTCGCCGGCTGCACCGAGGTTCCGCTGGTGCTGGGCGCGGCGGACCTGGCCGTGCCGTTCATCGACGCCACTGAGGCCCTGGCCCGCGCCTGCGTCGCGGCGTGCGCCGAGACGAACGCCTAGATCCTAGAGGCGCGCGCCGCCAAGCTTCTCGTCGCTGGCTTCGATCATGCCGACCAGAGCTGCGGCACCGCGCGAGGCCTGGGCCATGCGGCGCAGGGCTGCGCGAGCATGGGCATTGTCGGCGATCTCCGCCTGACGTTCCAGCTGCTCGGCTTCATGCAGATGATCTGTGCGTGTTGGCATGCGAAGAATGTTTACAGATTGTAAACTTCTTCGCCATGCGACCGCTGGACGCACGTCGTTCGCCAAACCTTCAAAAGTGTCATTGAAAACGCCCCCGAACCGGTGCCGGTTCGGAGGCGTTGTCCTGTTCCCCAACAGGACGGCATAGCGCGCAGCCCAGACGGGCGCGACGGCGGCGCCTCTAAGTCTGTTGCCGGTACTCGCCCAACAGGGATCGCCGCGCAAGACGGCGCCCTGTCGCACCACCCGTTTGCGCTGAACGCTTTTGCGCGGAAAGCCTCTAGCCAAGCCGTGACACCGGTGTCACAACGAGGGCAAGACTTCGCCGCCTCAAGGTGGTGGGATCGGCTTGCCTGGTCCGGGAGGACGCCACGGAACCGCCACGGACGCTCGGCCAGGCCGCCGCGCCCCGCGGCCCGACGCCCCACCGAGCCGGTCGAGATAAAACGCCAGCCGGAGCGCCGCATGCCTCTCAGCCCCATCTCCCGCCGCCGCCTGATGGCGAGCTCGACCGCCGCCTTCGCGGCTGCAGGCTGCGTCTCGCCGCTCAAGGCCCTGGCCGGCGAGGCTCCGACCAAGGCCCAGGCCCTGGAGACCATGAAGAAGGCCACCAGCTTCATGGTCGAGAAGGCGGCCTATAACGGCGGCTATGTCTGGAGCTACCTGCCCGACTTCTCGCGCCGCTGGGGCGAGATGGAAGCCTTCCCGACGATGATCTGGGTGCAGCCGCCCGGCACGGCCACCATGGGCCACCTGTTCCTCGACGCCTTCCACGCCACCGGCGACGCCTATTATTACGAGGCCGCCGTCAAGGCCGCCCAGGCCCTGATCGCCATCCAGCATCCAGCCGGCGGCTGGAACTATCTGGGCGACCTGGCCGGCGAGGCCTCGCTGAAAAAGTGGTACGACACCATCGGCAAGAACGGCTGGCGGCTCGAGGAATTCCAGCACTATTACGGCAACGCCACCTTCGACGACGCCGGCACGGCCGAGGCCTCGCAGTTCCTGCTGCGCCTCTTTGTCGAGAAGCAGGACAAGGCCTTCAAGCCCGCCCTGGACAAGGCTCTGGCCTTCGTTCTGGACAGCCAGTACCCGGTCGGCGGCTGGCCCCAGCGCTTCCCGCTGAAGGACGAGTTCCACCACCACGGCAAGGCCGACTATACCGGCTACATCACCTTCAATGACGATGTCGCGGGCGAAAACCTCAAATTCCTGATCATGGTCTGGCAGGCCCTAGGCGACGACCGCGTGCTGCCCTCAATCCGCAAGGCCATGGACTGCTTCCTCGCCTGCCAGCAGCCGATGCCGCAACCGGCCTGGGGCCTGCAGCACAGGGTTTCCGACCTGAAGCCGGCCGGGGCCCGCACCTATGAACCCGAAGCCTTCGCCACCCACACTACCGGTGGCAACATCGCCTCCTGCATGGACTTCTATGAGCTGACCGGCGACCCCAAGTTCCTGGCCCGCCTGGGTGAAGCGCTGGACTGGCTCGACAGCGTGAAACTGCCCGCCGAGCAGATCAAGAGCGGCCGCGCCTATCCCACCTTCGTCTCGATCGGCGAAGGCAAGCCGCTATTCATCCACCGCACCGGCAGCAATGTGGTCAATGGCCGCTACTATGCCGACCACAATCCCGAAAACGTCGTCATCCACTATGGCTCGACCCGTTCGGTGAACGTCGAGGGCCTGCGCAAGCGCCTGGCCAAGCTGCAGGCGACGCCGCCGGAAATCGCCAGCCAGGACTCACCGCTGAAGGGCGGGCGCAAGGCCCTGCCCCGCTATTTCACCACCGGCGACATCTCGGTGTCCGACCTGAATATCGACACCCTGAAGGCCGACACCGGTCAGACCTCTCCCGACAAGGTCGCCGCCCTGATGGCCGGCCTGAACAGCGAAGGCTGGTGGCCGGCCGAGTTGAAGGCGACCAGCAATCCCTATATCGGCGACGGCTCGGCAACCCCCGCGCCCGGCGACTTCAGCCGGACCCGCGTGGGCGACGCCACCGACACCTCGCCGTTCATCACCGATGCGCCCAAGATCGGCATCTCGACCGGTGGCTATATCGAAAACATGACCGCCCTGATCAAATACATCGGCACGGTCTAGGTCTCACAGGCCCTGCGCAGGTTTGCCAGCACCTTGGGCGTATCCTTGCGCAGGGCTTCGCGCATCATCGCCTTGGGTACGGGCCAGTCGACCGCCAGCCGGTTGTCATAGAACACCCGCGTGCGCTTGCCGCCGTCGAGGGCCAGCAGCCGCCACTCGCCCTGCTGGATCTTGAGGTCACCCTCCACCAGCTTGAAACGGATGCGGCTGATCGGCTCATAGTCCGAGCGGAACACGATCCGCATGCCCGGAAAGATCATGTTGCGCCGGGTGAGGTGCTCGCGCACGTCCCAGCCCCGCGCCTGGTCGCCCGACAGCACCTTGCAACTGGTCAGGTTGGCCATCAGCTTGCGCGCCGTGGCGCAGTCGGTCATCACCGTCCACACCCGCTGGGGCGGCGCATCAATGTCGATCACCCCGCGTACCCGGCCCGAAACCCCGTCGGGATCCGCCGCGACATCGGCATGGGCCTCACCGCGCGCCAGCGCCGCCTGGGCCTTGGACGAGAGCTCATAGGCCTGCGCGACCCCCGCCACAGCCATCGCCGCCACCAGCCCCGTGAACGCCCCTGCCCATCGCTGTGTCATGGTCCATTGTCCGCAAGGACGCTGCTGCGCGTCTGTGCCAGGTACGGGCGGCGCTCGATCCCGGACGCCAGAAAACCCGCCTGACCCCGCGTCAGCGTTGCCCGGCCGCCGCTGCATGCTAGCCTCTCGTCAAAGACAAATGGGAGAAGACGCATGGCCAAGGTCGCTTATTTCACCGTGGGCTCCAACAGGCTGGAAGAGGCCAAGGCCTTCTACGACGCGCTGCTGGGCTCGATCGGCATGACGCCGGTGCATGAGCACGCCTCGGGCGGACGGCTCTATCGCGGCAAGGGAACAGGCCTGTTCGGCGTGCTGGGCCCCTATGACGGCGCCCCCGCCTGTATCGGCAATGGCACCATGGGCGGGTTCAGCTTCGATACCGCCGAAGAGGTCGCCGCCTTCCACGCCAAGGCGATCGAACTGGGGGCCACCGATGAAGGCGGTCCGGGCGAGCGCATGCCGGGCGCCTATTTCGCCTATTTCCGCGACCTGGATGGCAACAAGATGTGCGGCTACAAGTTCGGCTAGCGCCGAAATAACGCGTCAAAACAAGAATCTAGAGCAAACACCATGATTCAATCATGGTGTTTGCTCTAGTCGCGACTGATCAAGGCAACTGCGCTCCATGCCGTTCGTTACGGTGACCAATCTAGTGGAGAGCAGAGCATGATCCTTCCCAATGGCGCCCTGGTGGCGGTGGTCGACGGCGAAAAGCTCGTCCTCTTCAGGAACAGCGGACATACCGACATCAAGCTGTCGGCCGTGGAAAATCCCGAAATGGCGGAGCGAGCCTCAGGGTCGCCGGGCCACCCCTCCAGCGGTGCCAATCCCGACAATGACACCCAGGCCGAGGACGGCTTCGCCATGGGTGTGGCCCAGACGCTCAACAGCTGGGCCCTGAGCGGCAAGCTGACCGACCTGCTGGTCATCGCCGCGCCCCGCACCCTGGGCGAGTTGCGCAAGCACTGGCACAAGGATCTTCAGGCCAAGCTGGTCGGCGAGATCGCCAAGGACCTGACCGGCCACTCGACCGACGATATCGCCTCGGCGATCAGCAAGGCGGCCTGAGGCCGGTCAGACCGTCGCGGTCCAGGGATCGATCACCGTCAGGCCACCGGCATGGAAGGCGCTGGTGTTGCGCGACGCCACCGCGAACCGGTGCGCGGCGGCGATCGCGGCGATGTAGCCGTCGGGTGCGGGGAAGCCCCTTCCGGCCGCCCGCGCCTTGACGGCGAGATCAGCGTAGCGCTGCGCCGCCACGGTATCGAAGGCCAGGACGCGGCCCTCGAACAGGGCCAGCACGCCGTCGAGCGCCGCCGTCAGATTGTCTCTGCGCTTTCCCTGGGGCAGCTCGCCGATGCCGAACAGCAGCTCGGCGATCGTAACGCTGGAGAGAAACAGCGTCTCGGCCGCCTGGGCGTCGAGCCAGTCGCGCACCGATGCCTGCGGCTCGGGCTTCATCGCCTCGGAGATGACATTGGTGTCGAGCACGATCATTCGAAGCGCATCGGCTCGGCGGGCTGCGGATCGCGGGTTGCTTCCAGCGCCGCGACATCGGCATTGGTGAGACCGATCTTGCGGCTCATCTCCGACAGGGCCGCGCCAAGCCGCAGCCGGCCCTCGGGGCGCACGGCGGCCTCCAGAATGGCGCGCATCTCGGCCTCAGCGCTGCGATTGTGCCGGGCAGCGCGAACCTTCAGGGCCCGATGCGCCGCGTCGGAGAGGTTGCGAATGGTGACGGCGGCCATGATATCGCCTCCCGGAATTTGACAGCAATGATATCAAATTGATCCGATGATAGCAATTTTTGAGCGGCTCGGCGCGGAAGGCCTGCGTCGCGGACTGCCCCTCACCGCCTCATCTCCTTGAGTTCCTCCTCGGTCCAGCCTTCGCCTTGCGGGTCCTTCAGCGTGCCGTCGGGGTTCCAGTAGTGACCGCCCCAGCCGCCATCTCGGCCCTGCGCGAAGTCGGCGGCGGCGACCTCGGCTCCCAGGGTCCTGGCGCGCCAGGCGAAGGTCTTTCGGCCCATGAAGGCTGGCCCACCGCCATGGGGGCCGACCAGGGCGCGGGCGATGGCCATGGCCTTGTCTGCGATCTGGGTCCAGACCGCTTCGGGGCTCATCTGGCCCTGCTGCGCGGCGTGCCTGGCGCTCACATCCTCCAGCCGGTGGCGCAGTTTCAGATAGTGCTCAGCGGCCAGCATCAGCCGCATCGCCTCGCCCCCGCGACCGGCGCGCAAAGCCGCCTCGGCCTCGCCCATGGCCAGGGGGAAGGTCATTTGCCAATCTGCCTCGTCGGGCACCGCTGCATCGCCGGGCGCCCTGCCCGGTTCAGGCGGCGGCGCGCTGGCGGCGGCGCGGGCTCGGGCCCAGGCCTTTTTGGTCCAGCCTTCCCTGCCCGCCCGGCGCTCGATCGCCCCGGCCGTGACGTCAAAGCGATGGGCCACCACACGGGCGGTCTCGCCCCCCAGATAGGTGGCGCGGATCAGGTCCCAGGTTTCCTGCGAGCGGATCTTGTAGGGCTTGCGAGTGCTCATCCCCCAAGCATAAGGCCGCCGCCGGCGCCTCTGACAAACTCGGAAAACTATCGTGCAAGTGTCTGGAATATCGGGACTTGTGGTGTCGTGTTTATGGGGATTGAATCGGCCCTATCCCCGTAGTGGCCGGACGAACCCAGGCTGCGCGAACCCTAAAAACACCGCTCTCCCCGGCGAAAGCCAGGGCCCAGATCGAGCCAGGAGAGGTTGCCGATTCCGCTCCGCCCCGGGCGCGTCATCCCCAAACGCTCAGGCTGAATCTGGGCCCTGGCCTTCGCCGGGGAGAGCGGGAAACTGGAGGACGCCAGCACACTGGACGGCCAGCGCCACGCCAATGGACGCCCACAAGCGAACGTTAGCGACTTCCGAGAAGGGTGGTTGGGGGACGCTCTGATCGAAACCCTCTCTCTTTGAGAGAGGGCGGGGCCCGCCGCCGGAGGCGGTGGGAGGGTGAGAGGTTTCGCCGTTGGCCGGAAAATCCCGATTCCTGTCGTTGAGCGCCCTGACGCTTCAGATCATGCTCTCGACATGGACAAGACCGCCATTGCCCGTCGCCTCCGCCGTAACCAGACCCTGGCCGAGAAGACGCTCTGGACCCTCGTTCGCAATCGCCGACTGGGCGGGTTCAGGTTCCTGCGGCAGGTCGCTATAGACCGCGACTTCGCCGACTTCGTCTGCGAGGCGGGCAAGCCGCGAGGACTATGATGAACGGCGCACCCAGGCGCTGGAACTCTGCAGCTATGTTGTGATGAGGTTTCCCAACGCGCGGGTGCTGACCGACCCTGGCGGCGTATCAGATGACATCGTGGCGGTGCTTCGTTCGGACAGGGTGTAACCTCTCACCCTCCCACCGCTGCGCGGCGGGCCCCGCCCTCTCTCAAAGAGAGAGGGTTGATTGAGTCTGATCAGGGTCGAAAGCAGCATTCGGCGTCCGGTCGATAAGCAGACCTTCAAGGTGTCCATCGGCGTGGCGCTGACGGTTCAGTCGGCTGGCGTCGTCTGAAACGGGCGATCAAAGCCGTGGCAACCGCTTAGTGGCCGGCGCGCGCGATCGCTTCGCGCACCACCTCGGGGGCGTGGTCGATGACGCGCAGATAGGCCGTCAGGGCCGCGTCGGGCCGGGCGCCGCCATGTTCCAGAGCCTCCAGCAGATCAGGATCGATGTGGAAGGCGCGGGCGAACTGGGCCGCCGAAAGCCCGCTGCGCCAGCGCACGGCCCGCACCAGGGCGCGGGCTGAATAGGCCTGGGCCGGGGCGGCAGCCTCGTCGATCGCCGGATCGGTCGAATGGGCGTGGGGGGTCATGGGAACGCTCCTGTACGGCCCTCCTCCTAGACCCTGTCGATTGCAGAAATTCGACCGCTTTGAGTCAAACTTGGGTCAGGGCTGGGTGATCATGGTGCGGGCCTTCTGCTCCACCTGGTCCAGGCCGCGCAACGGGTCGCCGGAGGCCTCCAGCATGGTGTTGAACACCTTCAGGTCACCGGTCTTGATGCGCTTGATGCGGCGGTCGCGGGCCCATTCCATGCCAATCAACTGGCCAAGCCGGCAGGCCTTGGGCAGAAGGACCGGCTGCTGGGAGGGCCCGCCCCGGGTCAGCAGCTTGTCAACGACGTCGTTCCAGTTGGGCGAGCCCGGCAGGCACAGGCTGAGGTCCTGGCACGCGCCGGTCCAGAACCGCTTGTACCAGCGCGCGTGCAGATCATTCTCGAACTTCAGCTTGCTGGTCGCCTGCACGGTCGTGCGGCAATCATGGCGGACAAATTCCTGCGCCCCGGCCTCGCCGGCGATCAGCAGCACCGCCAAGGCTGCGACCAGTGCTCGAATCATCTGCGCCTCCAAGGCCTTAGCCTATGTCCAGGCTTCTACCGGTCCAACATGAAGCTTATGTCTCGGTCAGAAATGCGGCCGTCGCCTCGATGGCCTCGACCAGGCTCATGCGCTCGACCGTGACCCCTTCGGGCAGGCCGGAAAACAGCCGTGTCGGGGCGGCGGCGTCCAGCATCACGAACACGCCACGGTCGTCCGCGCGGCGGATCAGGCGGCCAAAAGCTTGACTGATACGGGCTCTTGCGGTAGAGTCATCATAGCCCTTGCCACCAAAACGTGCGCGGCGCGCCTTGTGCAGGATATCGGGCCTGGGCCACGGCACCCTGTCAAAAACCAGCAAACGCAGCGACCGACCCGGTACGTCGATACCGTCCCGGATGGCGTCGGTGCCCAGCAGGCAGGCGTCCTGCTCGGCCCGAAAGATGTCGACCAGGGCCCCGGCCTCCAGCGGGTCGACGTGCTGGGCGTACAGCGCCAGACCCCGGTCGGCCAGGGGTGCGGCGATCATCTCGTGCACGGCCTTCAGCCGCCGGATGGCCGTGAACAGCCCCAGCCCGCCGCCGCCGGCCGCCAGGAACAGCTCGCGCATCGCCGCCGAAACCTGCCGGGCGTCTTCCTTGTTGACGTCGGTGACCACGATGGCCCGGGCGTTGGTCTCATAGTCAAACGGCGAGACCAGCCGCAGCACCTTGGGCGACTGCGGCATCCGCGCCGCCCCGGTCCGCATCTCGGCCAGGGCGAACGGATCCTCCAGCGCCGGATCGGTCAGGGTGGCGCTGGTCACCAGCACCCCGTGGGCAGGCGAAAGCACCGCCGCCCGCAGCGGTTCGGTCGGATCCACCCAGTGCCGGCGGCACGCGGCGTCGACTACCCGCCCGTAAAGAAAGGTCGCCTCGAACCAGTCCACGAACTCCGGGTCGTCCTCGGCGTCCTCGTCAATCGCCTTGAGGATCGAACGCCAGGCCGGCAGCGTCATCCGCGCCCGCCGATCCAGGCCCCGAAGGGCACCCTCGATGCGCGCCCGCTCCGAGGCACCCAGGTGCTCGGCGTCCTCGTCCAGCACATCTTCCAGCTGGCGGGCCAGGGCCAGCAGCGGGGCCTCAACCCCGGCCAGGGCCCGGGCCGCCTCACCCGCTCGCTCGCGTACCAGATCCACCGCCGGCCGGGCCGCGCACTGCAGCCCCTGCTCAATCCCGCCGCGCTCGCTGCTGCGGGCCCGCAACTGCTCGATCACCGCCACCAGATAGCTCTCGATCGGTCCGATCGGATTGACCTGGCCGTCCGGCGGCGCGACCCGGCCCGACCAGCCCTCGCCCGGCAAGGCGGCCGCCGCGTGCAGCACCGCCGTCAGGGCCTGCCGCGCCCCTTCGCGGTCGCCCAAGATGTCCAGCAGCCTGGCCTCCAGCCCCCGGCCCCGCCGGCCGCGCCCCTCGGGACCCCGGATCCAGCGGCGCAGTTCGGCAGCCTCTGCCCCGGACAGGGCGGCCGAAAAGGCGCTGTCGGCGGCGTCGAACAGGTGATGGCCTTCGTCGAACACCACGCGCTTGACCGCTGTGGTCTCGTTGTCGCCCTTCAGCCCCCGCGCCGCCCGCGCCCCGTCGAACGCCGCCTGGGTCAGCACCAGGGCGTGGTTGGCGATCACGATGTCGGCCCGCTTGGAGGCCCTCACCGCCTTTTCGATGAAGCAGATGCGATAGTGTTGGCAGCCGGCGTGAACGCACTCGCCGCGCCGGTCCACCAGATTGGCCGGGCTGGCCTGCTGCATCGGCGCGATCGAGAACAGCGTCGGCAGCCAGGCCGGGAAGTCGCCGCCGGTCATGTCGCCGTCCCGCGTGGCTCTTGCCCAGCGCGCGGTCAGGGCCAGGCCGATCAGGTCGCCATTGCCCAGCTGGGCGCCGTTGACCTGCTCCTGGAAATTCAACAGGCAGACGTAATTTTCGCGCCCCTTGCGCACCACCGCCTTGCGGGCCCGCACCGCCGGATCGGGATAGATCGACTGGCTCTCCCGCTCGATCTGGCGCTGCAGGGCCCGCGTATAGGTGCTGATCCAGACCGATGGCCCATTGACCTCGGCCCACAGCGAGGCCGGGGCCAGATAGCCCAGGGTCTTGCCAACGCCGGTGCCGGCCTCGGCCAGCATCATGTTCGGTTCGCCCTCGCGCTCACGGGGCTGGAACACGAACGCCGCCTCGCGGGCATAGGTCGCCTGGGCCTCGCGCACCTCGTCCAGACCCGCGCGTTGCAGCAGCTCTGTCAGACGCTCGCCGGCCCGCTCGGGGTCGATGGGCTTGGTGCCGGACTCGCCCAGCGGAGCCTGGTCTTCCCACTCGACAATGCGCGCCCAGACATCCAGACCCGAGCTACGAAACTGGTTGCCTACCGGCACAGAGCGCAGGGCGCCGATCACGGCCGGCCCCCAGGCCCAGCCGGCCTTGGCCAGGGTCTCGGCGACCGCCAGGGCCTCTTCGCGCGACGGCTGCGGCGTCAGGCGCAGTTCGGCCAGCAGGGCGTCGGCCGAGATCCTCAGACTGGCCGCCTGTTCGGCCGCGCCCTTCGGTTCGGCCAGACCCAGGGCCATGGACAGGCCCACGGCCGACGGCGCGCAGAAGGTCGCTGGCCGAGTGAAGGCGTAGAGCTCCAGCACATCGAACAGTCGGCCGCTGCGCGCGGGGGCATGAAGATTGAGCCGCTTGGCCGTCATCGCCGCGTGGGCGACCAGGACCGGGCCATGCTCCAGCAGATCGCGGGCGTCCGGTGCGCGCAGCATCCGGCCCTCGCCGTCGCCATCCGCATAGCCGGCGCGCGGCCCGGGCAGAACGACAAGCGCGGGAGCAAGGTCGAGAGTCGGCGGCGAAGTAGTCACGCGAGTCTGTTAGCACCTTGGCGACGCAAACAGAATGCGAACGGCGTCACACCACGCGCGGGTCTTCGTCGTCGCCGCGTTCCAGCCGGTCGATGGCCTTCTGGGCCTGCTGACGCACGGCGGGATCGTCGCTCCGCGCAGCGCGGCGATACATGCTCAAGGCGGTTTCCCGATCGAACCGCACGCCTTCGCCCGCCTCGCACATCGCGCCCAGCCGATGATAGGCCGGCAGATAGCCATGGTCCGCCGCCAGCTGATACCAGCGGATCGCCTCGACATAGTCGACCGGAACGCCTTCGCCGTTGCGGTGCATCACCGCGACATTGGCCATGGCGATGGCCGAGCCGTTGCGTGCGGCGGCGATGAACAGCTTCAGCGCCTCTGCCTCGTCCTGCAGCACCCCGTCGCCATCCGAATAGAGCGCGCCCAGGTCGTTCATGGCGGCCGACGACCCTGCCGCCACCGCCTTGTTGAGCCAGAAGACGGCCTGGCCCATGTCGGCGCGCACGCCGCGTCCATGATGATAGGCGTTGGCCACCTGGAACATGCCGATCTCGGAGCCCCCATCGGCCGCCCGCCGATACCAGCGCAGGGCTTCGGCCAGGTTCTCCTCTATGCCGCCGCCGCCCTCATGGATGATGCCGACATTGTAGAGACCATCCAGATCGCCCAGGGCGGCGGCCTGCCTGTAGAAGCCCAGGGCCTTGCGGCGATCCTGTGCAACCTGCTCGCCGTCGAAATAGAGATTGCCCAGCTCGATCATGGCCTCGGGCGCCCCGGCCGCCACGCCTTGGGCGAGCCAGTGCTGGGCCGCCTTGACGTCGAAGTGGGCAGACCCCTCGTCGAGATACTCGAAAGCCAGATCCACATAGGCCGTCGTGTCGCCCTCTTGGGCGCGCTTCAGCAGGGCGGTGACGGCCTGATCGACGGCAGGCGCGACGGCAGGCGGCGCTGTGGCCTGGCGCGCCCGGGCGGGCGTTGCGCCCCCCAGGGCAACCAGTCCCAACAGGACCACGAGCGCCTTCGAAATCATGACCACCCCAGACAGCGCCCACGATTGTTGGCACCAGGCGGCAGGCGTCAAGCGTTGCAGCCTGACAGGCGAGTTCCGCCGCGCCGTGCGCGCGCCGTCTGGAAACGGAACGGGAACATGCTATATCGGCGAGCAATGTCAGCGGCCGCCGCCCTCCCTCCCCGCTTCCAGGACTGGTTCGCCGCGCGCGGCTGGACTGCGCGTGCTCACCAACTGGAGATGCTGGCCAAGGCGCATGAGGGCAAAAGCGCCCTGCTGATCGCCCCGACAGGCGGCGGCAAGACCCTGGCCGGCTTTCTGCCCAGCCTGATCGAACTGTCCGAACGGGCGCCGCGCAATACGCCGGCCGGCGTTCACACGCTCTACATCTCGCCGCTCAAGGCCCTGGCGGTTGATGTCGAACGCAACCTGATGACGCCCATCCGCGAGATGGGCCTGAAGGTCGTGGCTGAGAGCCGAACGGGCGACACCGGTGAAAGCCGCAAGGCCCGCCAGCGGATCAGGCCGCCGGACATCCTGCTGACCACGCCCGAGCAACTGGCCCTGTTCTGCGCCTGGGAAGGCGCGCGCGAGTACTTCGCCGATCTCGCCTGCGTTGTCATCGACGAAGCCCACGCCATCTGGCCGTCCAAGCGCGGCGACCTGCTGGCGCTGAATCTGGCGCGCCTGCAGCAGTTCGCGCCGAACCTGCGGCGCGTGGGGCTCTCGGCGACTGTGGATGATCCGGGGCTGGTGCGGCGATGGCTGGGTTCCTGCGGCGAAGACAGCGTAGACCTCGTCCTTGGCTCCGGCGGTGCCCAGCCCGTCGTCGAGGTGCTGGTCTCCGGCGGTCGCGTGCCGTGGGCGGGCCACACCGCCGAACATGCGATGGCCGAGGTCTATGAGATTATAAAGGGTGCCAAGACCGCCCTGGTGTTCGTCAACACCCGCTTCCAGGCCGAGTTCGCCTTCCAGAAGCTGTGGGAACTGAACGACGAGAGCCTGCCCATTGCCCTGCATCACGGCAGCCTCTCGGCCGAGCAGCGGCGCAAGGTCGAGTCCGCCATGGCCAGAGGCGAGCTGCGGGCCGTGGTCTGCACCTCGACCCTGGATATGGGCATCGACTGGGGCGACGTTGATCTGGTCATCCAGCTGGCTGCGCCCAAAGGCGCCTCGCGCATGGTCCAGCGGATCGGCCGCGCCAACCACCGCCTGGACGAACCCAGCCGCGCCATCTTCGTGCCTGCCAGCCGTTTCGAGATGCTGGAATGCCGGGCCGCCGCCGACGCCATCCTGGAGAACCACCTGGACGGCGAGCCCGAGCGGATCGGCGCCCTGGACGTTCTGGCCCAGCACGTGATGGGGTGCGCCTGTTCTGAGCCCTTCGATCTGGTGGCGCTGCACGACGAGATCCGCACGGCAGGCCCTTACGCCGCCCTCGCCTGGGAAGACTTCGAGGCCGTCGTCGATTTCGTCTCGACCGGCGGCTATGCCCTCAAGACCTACGACAAGTTCCGCCGTATCGTGCAGGGCCAGGACGGCCTCTGGCGCGCTCGCAACGCCCAGACCGTGCAGCGTCACCGTATGAATGTCGGCACGATCGTCACGGCGGCCACGGTCAATGTCCGGGTCGGCGGCGGTCGCAAACCGTCGCGGCCAGGAGGCGCGCCTACGAAGAGTGGCGCGCAAACAGCCGCAAAATCGGCTTCCACTTTTGCTGATGGCGGGCGCGGCGGACGCAAGATCGGCGAGGCCGAGGAAGGCTATTTCGAGCAGTTGACGCCCGGCGACACCTTTGTCTTCGCCGGCCAGGTCTGGCGCTTCAACGGCCTTGTCGGGGCCGACGCCTTTGTCAGCCCCGCCCCGAACGATGACCCCAAGATGCCCAGCTGGGGCGGCGCGAAGTTCCCGCTCTCGACCTATCTGGCCGGCCGCGTTCGCAAGATGATGCAGGACGAGGCCGAATGGACGGCCCTGCCCCCGGACGTTCAGGAGTGGCTGGCGTGGCAGAAGGTGCGCTCGGCCCTGCCGGGCGAGCACGAAATGCTGCTGGAGACCTTCCCGCGCGGGAAGCGCTTCCACCTGGTCTGCTATCCGTTCGACGGGCGCATCGCCCACAATACCCTGGCCATGCTGCTGACGCGGCGGCTGGACCGGCTGGGCGTCGGGCCGCTGGGCTTTGTCTGCAACGACTACGCCCTGAACATCTGGTCGCTGAAGCCGATGGACGATCTGGACCTGGACGACCTGTTCGACCAGGACATGCTGGGCGATGATCTGGAAGCCTGGCTGGAGGAGAGCTTCATGATGAAGCGTACCTTCAAGGCCTGCGCCCTGATCGCCGGCCTGATCGAGCGGCGCTATCCCGGCGAGGAGAAGTCCGGGCGGCAGGTGACGTTCTCGACCGACCTGATCTACGACGTCCTGCGCCGCCACCAGCCCGACCACCTGCTGCTGCGCTGCGCTCGGCAGGACGCCGCCAGCGGCCTGCTGGACGTCGCGCGACTGGGCGACATGCTGGCGCGCGTGAAAGGGAACATCCGCAATGTCAGACTGGACCGCGTCTCGCCCTTCGCCGTGCCGCTAATGCTGGAGATCGGACGCGAGCGCGCCCCCGGAGATGCGGCCGGCGAGATGATCTTGGCCGAGGCTGAGGAAGACCTGATCGCAGAGGCCATGGCTTGACGCGGTTTGAAGCCAGCGCGTGTGGCGGGCTGCGCATCGAGCTTGCCGGGGCCAGCGTGATGCTGCGCGGATCCGGGGCCTTGTGGCTGGAAACCGAACGCACCCTGGTGGTCGCCGACCTGCATTTCGAGAAGGGCAGCAGCTATGCCGCCCGCTTTGGCCAGATGCTGCCCCCCTACGACACCCGCGAGACGCTGGATCGGCTGGATCGCGAGATCGCCGCGCTGTCGCCCGCACGCCTGATCTTTCTGGGCGACAGCTTCCATGACGGCCAGGGCGAAGGCCGCCTGGCGGCCGATGACGCCGAGCGGTTGCGCAGCCTGGCGCGGGGGCGGGACCTGGTCTGGGCCGTGGGCAATCACGACGAGGAGGGTCCGCGCGCCCTGCCCGGGGCGGTTATCGACGAAGCCTCGATCCTGGGTCTGGTTCTGCGACACGAACCTCAGGCCGGCCTGCAGCCCGGCGAAGTGGCCGGTCACCTGCATCCAGCGGCCAAGGTGTCGAGCGCTCGCGGCAGTGTGCGGCGGCGCTGTTTCGTGACCGACGGCTCGCGGCTGATCCTGCCAGCCTTTGGCGCCTACACGGGCGGGCTCAACGTACTGGATCGGGCGTTTTCAGGCCTGTTTGGCGGTCCTGTCCTGGCGGCTGCCTTGGGGAAGCAGAAGATTCATGCGATCGGACCACGCTCCCTGCGGCCCGACTAGGGACTACATGTGGAGGGCTTGTTCCAGGGCGAAGGCCAACGAGATAGCAGCACCGGAGGTCAGCAAGGTTCGCATCCTGGGTCGCCAGGCCGGCCCGTCATGGTCGGTCACGTCCCACACCCATTGCAGCAGGAAGACCAGCAGGAAGCCCGACAATTGCCAGGCCGGCTCGAAGCGAAGTTCTCCGAGCAAAAGACCGACGCCCGCGAGTGGAAAAAGCAGCGAAAGACCCAGAACCAGCCATCGCGGACTGGGATTTTCAATCTCAAGCCCCGTTCGCACCCCGCCAAAGTACGAGACCATGGCGGTCGAATAGGCGAGCAGGGAAATCAGCGCGCCGCTCTGCGCCCCGGGCGGGCCGTAGCAGAACAGGCCCGAGGCCACGAAGAAGGGTATCAGGGTCGCGAGCCCAAACACCCAAACCGCCGGCGGCGCCGGTATGCGATCCACCACTGGCTCGCTCATGAATCAACTCCTCCGGAAGATCGCCCCCGCGACCTTCCTTACCCCGGGCGCGACTATACCCACACGCGCCAAGAGGTCTACGGACGATATTTGCCTAATGGATTCAAGCGTCCGCGCAATCAGGCTCCCGTCGCGCCGGTCAGCGCGTGTAGACCGAAAGCCGGTTCAGGGTTTCGCCGTCCAGCGCGCCCGAGGACGGCAGGCCCTGGTCGCGCTGATAGGCGGCGATCGCCATGCGCAGGGCGGGTGAGGCCACACCGTCGCGCGGACCCTGATAATAGCCCAGCTGTGACAGCACGCGCTGAGCCGTGCCGAGCCCGGCGGAGGCCGGAGCCGGGGCCGTGATGGTCGCCACCGAGGCGTTGATGGTCTGAGCGCGGAAGGCCGTGGCCGAACGGTCGGCCGTGCGCTGGGCTTCGGCGGTCAGTTGCGGACGCAGAGCCGCGGCGCGAGCCTTGGACGTAGAATCCCCGGCCCGGCCGGCGATCACGTACCACTTGTAGGCCTCGGCGGGGTTCTGACTGACACCCCAGCCGCCTTCGTAAAGCTGCGCCAGATTGAACTGGCTGTCGACCAGCCCCTGATCGGCGGCCTTGCGGAACCAGCTGGCGGCGGTAGTCGAGTTCTTGGCCCCGCCGTCACCCTTGAAATAGAACAGGGCCAGATTGTGCATGGCGCGCGGGTCGCCGGCGGTGGCGGCGCGTTCAGTCCAGCGGCGAGCCTCGACGAGGTCCTTCTTCACGCCGCCCTCGCCCATCTCGTACATCTTGCCGAGATAGAATTGAGCGCGCGGCAGGCCGAGATTGGCGGCCTTTCGCATGATCTCGACGCCTGAGCGATCCTTAGCCTCGATCTTGCGGACGCCCTCGTCGAACAGCGCCTGGGCGTTCTCCTGCGGCGGCGCAGGCGGAGGCGGGGTGGCGTCGGCCGCGGTCGGGGTGATCAGTTGCGGCGACAACGCGACGGCGGCGCGGGGCATGCCGGGCGTCGTGTCGGCTTCCGCCGTGCGAATCTCGACCTCGGACTTGCGGCCGGCAATGGACGCGGCCACGCGATCAGGAACCTGGCTCTGACCACGGTCGGGGAGCAACAGACCCGCCACGCCCGCGCCCATGGCGCCGGCGACGCCGAACACCATCAGAGCGGTGGCGACAGTGGAGCCGACCCGACGCTTGGGCACCTTGGTAGAGGCCTTGGACCCAAAACCCGCGAAGAGCGAGGTACGGGCCGGCTTGTCCTTGGTCCTGGGGTCCTTCTTGGCCTTCACGTCGGCGGCGGCCGCAGTGCGAGCGGCGGCGCGGGCCTGCTCAATCACTTCGCGGGTCGACAGCGGACGCGACGGATCGGCCGACTCGGGAGCGGAGAAGGTCCCAAAGTCGGACGCCGGCGCGGCCCGTTCAAAGGCTTCGGGGGGCTCCTGACCGACAAAGCCGTCAGCGGCCTCATAGTCCTCGTCGTCGAAGCTCGGCGGCTCGGGATCGACCGCCGGGAAGGCGGCGACTTCGAACACAGGCGCGCGCGCCACGGGTGGGGGTGCGTTGAACACGTCCTCGTCCAAGGCAGGCTCGCCACCGAAGGAATAGCTGCTGGCCGCAAACGGCGAGACTGCCGGAGCGCGAACGACAGGCGCTGGCGCACTAGCGGCGGCCGGGAGCGGTGTCTCGACCAGCTTGCGCTGGGCGTCGCTGAGGCGGGTGTCGATCTTCTCGCGCGCTTCATCGAGCATGCGCGCGGTGCGCTCTTCGCTCTGGCGGATCCGGTCGATCAGTTCCTGCGACGAACGCTCGTGGCGCTGATTGAGCCGGTCGGTGACGCGAGTGACCTGTTCGCCGACATCGTCGATAGCCAGAGCGTTGCGGCGTTCGGCGTTGCCGATACGCTCGGCGAGCTTCTCGGTGATGCGGGCGATTTCCGTGCCGAGCTTTTCCAGAGCCTGGGCCTGGACGCTGTCGGCGCGGTTCAGCTTGTGCTCGACGGTCGCAGCGATGCGGGCCACCTCGCCGCCGACCTGTTCGATGGCGGCGGCGTTGCGGCTCTCTGCCGCCTGGACACGACGATTGAAGGCGTCGGCGACACCGACCACTTCGCGGCCCATGCGCTCAATGGCCCTGGCCGAGCGCTGCTCGGCGGCCTGGACATGAGCGGCCATCTCGCCGAGCTTCTTGTCCATGCGATCGAAGCGACCATCAGCGCTGTCACCCAGCTTGGTCGCCATTTCGAGCCGCGCGGCCTCCATGCGCCTTGTCAGGTCGCCGGCCAGCTGGTCGAGACGCTCCTGCAAGCCTGAGGTCGGGTTCGCGCCCTCGACAGCCTGAAGACGGCCGTCCAGGGCGGAGAAGGATGAGCCCAGTTCGCGCAAGGCTTCTGCCGTGCGGGTCTCGGCGGCTTCCAGGCGTTGGCCCAGACGCGCGACGACTTCCTCGACGACTGATGACGGATCGCTGGTCGCGGCGGCCGGTTGGGCGTCGAGTCGGGCTTCCAGGGCGGAGATGGTTTCGCGTGTGCGCGCTTCGCCTTCGTAGAGATGTCCGGCGACCTTGCCGAGCGCACCTTCGAGCGCCCGCAGCGCCTCGGCGGAACGCGGCCCGACTGCCTCGGCCTCCATACGACGCAGGCGTTCGGTCGAACGGGCCTGCTCGGTCTTGAGGTCATCGACCGCGCCCTCGAAACGGGCGGCGACGGCGATCTGCTCACGTTCGGACAGGGCCAGACGGCTGAGCGCGCCGCGTACCGACTGATCGATGCCGTTGATGGCGGCGGCCGAGCGGCCTTCTGCGGCTTCGATGCGGTTTGTCAGCCGGTCGAGCGCAATAGCGACGCGACCGACTTCATCGGCGGGGTGTTCGGCGATCTCGATACGCGGCGACGTGACGCCTTCCGTCGCGATGTGGAGATAGGGCTTGGCGGAACGGTCCTGTGAACCGCCGACAAAGGCGTCGACAGCAGCGGCGTCGCCCTGTCCTTCACCCTCGATAATCATGCGGTTGAGCCACTCGCCCAACGTCATGCCGGAGCGACGCGCAAGGTCCTTTGCGACCTCACGTGCCTTGGGGTCTATCCCCTTTACGCTCCATGGCGCTGCGGCCGTCATACGAATCGTTCTCCCCGTACTTGGGGACCAACGCTAGTCATCGATTCCTGGGGTGTAAACGCGACCAAATAGCTAAATCTAGTAGGTTTACGATTCACAAGTGGAGGAA
>JANOSS010000097.1:0-4317 GCA_031415995.1 Caulobacter sp.
GGATGATCTCCATGCCCCGGCCGCCCAGCACGTAGGACGGACGCATCACGAACGGGAAGCCGATCTCGTCGCCGGCCGCGCGGGCCTCGTCCCAGGTGCGGGCGATAGCGTTTTCGGGCTGGGCGATGTCCAGGCCGTTCAGCAGCTGCTGGAAGCGCTCGCGGTCCTCGGCCAGATCGATAGCGTCGGGGCTGGTGCCCAGGATCGGCACGCCGGCTTCTTCCAGAGCGTGGGCCAGCTTCAGCGGGGTCTGGCCGCCGAACTGGACGATGACGCCGGCCAGGGTCCCGTTGCTCATCTCGACATGCAGCAGCTCCAGCACGTCCTCGGCCGTCAGGGGCTCGAAATAGAGGCGGTCGGAGGTGTCATAGTCGGTCGAGACTGTCTCGGGGTTGCAGTTGACCATGATCGACTCGATGCCGATGGCGTCGAGGGCGAAGGCCGCGTGGCAGCAGCAATAGTCGAACTCGATGCCCTGGCCGATCCGGTTGGGACCGCCGCCGAGAATGACCGCCTTCTTGCGGTTGGTCGGCAGGCTTTCGCACTCGGGGATCTGGCCCAGGGCGCCGGTCTCATAGGTCGAATACATGTAGGGCGTGGTGGCGGCGAACTCGCCGGCGCAGCTGTCGATGCGCTTGAACACCGGGCGGACGTTCAGGTCCTGGCGGGCCTTGCGGACGGCCTTTTCGGTGGAGCCAGCCAGGTGGGCCAGGCGGGCGTCGGAGAAGCCCTGGGCCTTCAGGGCGCGGAAGCCCTGGGCGTCGGTCGGCAGGCCGCCGGCCCGGACCCAGCCCTCCTGTCGGACCAGCTCGGCGATCTGGCGCAGGAACCAGGGCTCATAGGAACACGCGGCGTTGACCTCTTCCACAGTCAGGCCATGGCGGAAGGCCTGGGCGATGACGCGGATGCGGTCGGGTGTGGGCATGCCCAGGGCGCGGATCACGGCGGCCTTGCCGTTATCCGGGTCGTCGGCGCCTTGGATCTCGATCTCGTCAAAACCGGTCAGGCCGGTTTCCAGGCCGCGCAGGGCCTTCTGCATGCTTTCCTTGAAGGTGCGGCCGATGGCCATCACTTCGCCGACCGACTTCATGGCGGTGGTCAGGTGCGGCTCGCTGCCCGGATACTTCTCGAAGGCAAAGCGCGGGATCTTGGTGACCACATAGTCGATCGAGGGCTCGAACGAGGCCGGGGTCGCGCCGCCGGTGATGTCGTTCTTCAGCTCATCGAGCGTGTAGCCGACGGCCAGGCGCGCGGCGACCTTGGCGATCGGGAAGCCGGTGGCCTTTGAGGCCAGGGCGGAAGAGCGCGAGACGCGCGGGTTCATCTCGATCACGACCATGCGGCCGTCGGCCGGATTGACCGCGAACTGGACGTTGGAGCCGCCGGTCTCGACGCCGATCTCGCGCAGCACGGCGATGCTCGCCGCGCGCATCCACTGATATTCCTTGTCGGTCAGGGTCATGGCCGGGGCGACGGTGATGCTGTCGCCGGTATGGACGCCCATCGGGTCGATGTTCTCGATCGAGCAGACGATGATGCAGTTGTCGGCCGTGTCGCGGACGACCTCCATCTCGTACTCTTTCCAGCCCAGGACGCTCTCTTCGATCAGCACCTCGGTGGTGGGCGACAGGTCGAGGCCGCGCAGCACGATCTCCTCGAATTCCTCGAGGTTATAGGCGATGCCGCCCCCGGTGCCGGCCAGGGTGAAGCTGGGGCGGATGATGGCGGGCAGGCCGACGAAGGCCAGGCCTTCGCGGGCCTCGTCCATGTTGTGGGCGGCCTTGGATTTGGGGCTTTCCAGGCCCAGCTTGTCCATGGCGTCGCGGAATTTCTGGCGGTCCTCGGCCTTGTCGATCACGGCCGCCTTGGCCCCGATCATCTCGACGCCGTACTTGGCCAGGGTGCCGTTGGCTTCCAGCGCCAGGGCGGTGTTCAGGGCCGTCTGGCCGCCCATGGTCGGCAGCAGGGCGTCAGGGCGCTCCTTTTCGATGATCTTGGCGACCATCTCGGGCGTGATCGGCTCGATATAGGTCGCGTCGGCCACGTCCGGGTCGGTCATGATCGTGGCGGGGTTAGAGTTGACCAGAATGATCCGGTAGCCTTCGGCCCGCAGCGCCTTGCACGCTTGCACGCCCGAATAGTCGAACTCGCACGCCTGGCCGATGACGATCGGGCCGGCGCCGATGATCAGGATCGAGGAGATGTCTGTTCTTTTGGGCATGGGAAAACTCGCGCGCAGAGACACGGTCGCGCACATCCGCGCGCCCGCTGCCGACCATCTTGCAGGTTAAGTCGCCCGTTTAGAGACGGAGTCGGGCCCGCGCAACCCCCGAACCGGAGAGCGAGGTTACCCAAAGAACCGGAGTCGTGTCGCTTTCTGGCGCGCGGGCCGACTTCCCGCTAAACCCGCGCCATGTTGCGCATTTCCGAACTGAAGCTGCCGCTGGGCCATCCGCCTCAGGCCATCGAGGCGGCGATCCATCAGCGCCTGGGTCTGCCGGCCGGCGACGTGCGGTCGTGGGCCGTGGCCAAGCGCTCGCACGACGCCCGCCGCAAGGCGGCGATCCTGATGGTCTATTCGGTCGACGTGTCGGTGCGGGACGAGGCCGCCGTGCTGGCCCGGTTCGCCGGCGACAGTCATGTGCGTGTTGCGCCCGACACCGAATATCGCCTGAAGGCCCAAGCGCCGCAGCCGCTGAACGCCTTGCGTCCGGTGGTGATCGGCGCGGGGCCCTGCGGGCTGTTTGCAGGCCTGATCCTGGCCCAGATGGGCTTCAAGCCGATCATCCTGGACCGGGGCAAGGTGGTGCGTGAGCGGACCAAGGACACCTGGGCCCTGTGGCGCAAGAGCGAGCTGGACCCGGAGTCCAACGTCCAGTTCGGCGAGGGCGGAGCGGGCACCTTCTCGGACGGCAAGCTCTACAGCCAGATCAAGGACCCCCTTCATCTGGGCCGCAAGGTGCTGGAAGAATTCGTCAAGGCCGGCGCCCCGGCCGAAATCCTGACCGAGGCCCACCCCCATATCGGCACCTTCCGGCTGGTGACCATGGTGGAGTCCATGCGCGAGACCATCGAGGCTCTGGGCGGCGAATATCGCTGGCAGCATCGCGTCGACGAGATCGACGTCGAGACCGCCGCCGACGGGTCGCGCAGGATCAAGGGCCTGAAGCTCTCGACCGGCGACTATCTGGAGGCCGACCGCGTGGTGCTGGCCGTCGGCCACAGCGCCCGCGACACCTTCCAGATGCTGTACGACCACGGCGTCCATATCGAGGCCAAGCCGTTCTCGATCGGGGTGCGGATCGAGCATCCTCAGTCGTGGATGGACCGGGCGCGCTTTGGCACCCATGCCGGCCACCCCGACCTGGGCGCCGCCGACTACAGCCTGTCGCACCACTGCAAGGACGGCCGTACAGTCTACAGCTTCTGCATGTGCCCCGGCGGCACGGTGGTGGCGGCGACATCGGAGCCTGGCCGCGTCGTGACCAACGGCATGAGCCAGTATTCGCGCAACGAACGGAACGCCAATTCCGGCTTCGTGGTCGGTATTGATCCCGAGCGCGACTATCCGGGCCATCCGCTGGCCGGGATCGAATTTCAGCGCAAGTGGGAGAGCCTGGCCTATGTGGCCGGTGGTTCGACCTATGCCGCCCCGGCCCAGAAGGTCGGCGACTTCCTGGCCGGCCGCGCCTCAACGCAGCTGGGCGAGGTGGCCCCCTCCTACAAGCCCGGCATCACCATGACCGACCTGTCGGCCTGCCTGCCGGCCTTCGCGGTCGAGGCCATGCGTGAGGCCCTGCCGGTGTTTGGCCGCCAGATCGCCGGCTATGACCATCCCGACGTGCTGCTGACCGGGGTCGAGACCCGCACGTCCTCGCCCATACGGATCACGCGCGGCAAGGACTTCCAGAGCCTGAACACCGCCGGCCTGTTCCCGGCCGGCGAGGGGGCTGGCTATGCCGGCGGCATCCTGTCGGCAGCGGTCGACGGCATCAAGGTGGCCGAGGCGGTGGCGGCGGCGTACGCCGCCTAGACATCATCGGGAGGTGGTCGAGGTCATGGCGACCGGCGGCCCAACTGGCGTTTTCGGCTCGCGCCAGGCCTTGCCCGCCACGGCGCGGTCATAGCCCAGCCTGAACAGCGCCTCGCGGTTGGCGGCCTTGAAGTTCAGGCCCGAGGTATCGACCTTGGCGTCGTCGGAAAGGACGCTAGCCGTTCGCATGCCGTTCAAACTGTGTTTCGAAGGGTTGTGGCAGACTATAGATTAAGGCTCCAAACGCAAATAGGCCGGCGCAAGCGCCGGCCTATAAGAAGCTT
>JANOSS010000098.1:0-4827 GCA_031415995.1 Caulobacter sp.
TTCCAAATCAACAATGTCAAAGACCCAGAGCCGAAGCTCCCAGAACCGCCTCTCAGCAGCACCACCGTTTATCGCCCAGTGTCGGCGGAGGCGGCTATCTATCCAACCCCGAATTCCGTGTCAAATCGTTTTTTGCAAAACCATCTGACTTTCTCACCTTGACCAGCCCGAAGGCAGATCCGGGAGAGTTGGCAGCTTCTAGAGAAGCCAGCCAATCTAGTCAAGCTATTATTTTGAAGAAATCTTCGAAAAAACAACTAACTAGACTTTCGAAATACTTGGAAGTTCTTGCGAACCTCTTTGGTGTTTCTCAAGGAGGGCGGCTTCTAACGAAACCAAAACTCCCTGTCAACCGACCGTTCTGAACTTTGTTTCCAGTCCGGCTGGCGCCGTATGCAGAGACAAAAACGGATCCGTAAGCGCGCCGTAAGGAGCGCTTGTCATTTCCGTGACCGGTTCGATTGAGACTGCGGAACCTATCGATCCATCTTCCGAAAAGCAAGGCCCGAAAGCCTTGATTTCGTCCGACGGGCGTTGGCCCCGAGGCGAGGGGCGGCTTCTAGAGACCCCCCACCGGACTCGCAAGCGCTAAACCCCTGAAATGTCCCCAGGCGGACCATTGACCTGTGCACGGATGCTTGCGCCTCGTCTTCTCCTCCCCCAGAAGTCGGGATTAGAGGAGCACGAGCGTCCATGTTGTCCCAGAAGGCCCGATACGCACTGCGCGCGATGATCGAACTGGCCCGCGAGGACGGGCAGGTCACAGCGGGCGAGCTTTCGGTCCGCGCCGACGCGCCTCGCAAGTTTCTGGAGGCGATCCTTCTTGCCCTCGCGCGCGAGGGCCTGGTGGTAAGCCGCAGGGGCAAGTTCGGCGGCTATATGCTGGGCCGATCGGCGACCGCGATCAGCTTCGCCGAGGTCATCCGCCTTGTCGACGGCCCCCTGGCCTTGGCCCCCTGCGTCAGCCGCACAGCCTTTCGCCGCTGCGAGGACTGCCGCGACCTGGCCACCTGCGCCCTGCGCGAGGCGCTGCTCAAGGCGCGCGACGCCACGGCCCTGGTTCTGGAAGGCTACAGCCTGGCCGACGCCGTCGCCGGCGAAGGCGCTGAACTGCTGGGCGGATAGAGCGCCTTTCCCCCCACGTCTATAGACGTACCGCGCGGTGGATCGCCTTGAGAGTCGACAGCAGGCCGGCAGCCTCGTCGAGCGGCAGACAGCTCGGCCCATCGCACAGCGCCTGGTCGGGATCGGGGTGAAACTCCAGGAACACGCCATCGGCCCCCGCTGCCACCGCTGCCTTGGCGATGATCGGCACTCCCTCGCGCC
This sequence comes from Caulobacter sp., assembly GCA_031415995.1. GTDB lineage: Bacteria > Pseudomonadota > Alphaproteobacteria > Caulobacterales > Caulobacteraceae > Caulobacter. Next base: position 1,327 of record JANOSS010000098.1, read on the forward strand.
GGCCGCCCGTCGAGGCCCCAAGGGTGCGCGGATCAGCGCCCGGTAGTTGCACCGAATGGGTCGCATCAATGGTTACCGGAACCCCGAGCTTCTGCATCTCGCCAATGCCCAGCATGTCGACGATCAGATTGTTGAAGCCGAACGCGCTCCCTCGCTCGCACAAGACAATGTCGACGCCCGGGGCGGCCTCCCGGGCCTTTTCGATGATGTTTTTGCAGTCCCACGGCGCCAGGAACTGAGCCTTCTTGATATGAAGGCAACCGCCGGCGGCCTGGGTCGCCCGAGCGGCCGCGACGATCAAGTCGGTCTGGCGCACAAGGAAGGCCGGGATCTGAACGAGATCGGCAACGGCGGCCACCGGCCCGGCCTGATCGATCTCGTGCAAGTCGGTAGCGATCGGCACGTCCAATCGCCGCTTCACTTCCGCCAGCATCGCCAGGCCGTCCTTTAGTCCCGGGCCGCGATAGCTCTTGATCGAGGAGCGATTGGCTTTGTCGAAACTGGCCTTGAAAATGAATGGCAGGCCGAGGTCAGCCGTGACGGCCTTGAGCGACCGGCCGACCTCAAGCGCGAGCTCAAGATTCTCCAGCACATTGAGCCCGGCGATAACGACCAAGGGCTGGCCCGCGCCGATCGACAGGTTCCAACGCTTCACATGGGCGACGGCCATGGCCTAGGCTCCCTCACCGGAAAAGGTCAGGCCAAGCCGGCCGCCGCACCCCCCATACGCGGAGACTCTACCCCGCCGCGATATACGCCTTGAGCCCTTCGGCCTCCGCCTGGGCTTCATTGATCTTGTACTTCACCAGGTCGCCGATCGAGATGATCCCGACCAAGCGGCCTTCGCGCACTACCGGCAGGTGGCGAATGCGGCGGTCGGTCATGCGTTCGAGCAGGATGTCGATCGACTCTTCGGGTTGGGCGAAGATCACCTCGGCGCTCATGCAGGCGGCGATCGGCTTGTTGAGGGCGCCCGCGCCTTCCTTGGCGATCACACGCACGATGTCGCGTTCCGACAGAATGCCGACGATTGCCTCGTCGGCGTCGAGGACGACCATGGCCCCCACGCGGCGGGTATGCAGCAGGGCCGCAGCCGCTCCTACCGTCTCCTGCGGCGAGGCTGTAAAGACCAGGTCACCCTTGTCTTTCAGGATCTGAGAAACCAGCACTGCGCATCTCCCTTGTTCGTTCTTGTAATGACGAGCGTCTCGCAAACCGGTTCGGGGATCAATGGGTCTCTGAATTTGGGCTGAGGCGTACAGCCAGCGAAATAAGCAGCGCCCCGGCCACGAAGCCCAACAGATGCGCCTCCCACGCTACCGCTCCCGTCAGGCCCGGGAAGCCGCCGAGCGCCGCCATCACCAGATTGATGACCAACCAGCTGAGAGCCAGGGACAGGGCGCGCGGCGCGAACGGACTGCTCAGCCGCCCGGGTCGATCCATCAATCTGGCGGCGACGCCCATCAGACCGGCCACCGCGCCCGAAGCACCGACGACCAGACTGGTCGATCCCGGGTGGATGGCCGCGTAGCCCAGACCGGCCAGGACGCCACACACTATATAGAAGATGACGAAGACACTCCCTCCCCTCACCCCTAGACCCAGCAGGCGGGCAACCGGAGCGCCGAAAGCCAGGGCGAAGGCGGCATTCATCAGGGCGTGAATCCAGCCGCCATGAACAAAGAGCGACGTCACCAGCCCCGCCACGTCTCCGCGCCAGATCCGCACCGGCTCCAGGGCCAGCCGATAGACGGTCTCGTCGCTGACCCCGCCCAGCACCAGGTTCGACAGCACGATGCTGACGGCCGCCAGCACCGCCGGCCAGGGCGCGTTGAAGATCGGTTCGGGGCGGTCGTCGGGACGGTCGGGGGTCATCACACTCTTATCTAGGCGGTCGACTCGCGAGGCGCACGCGATTCAGGGTCGCACCGTCTCCCGCTTAACCAATTTGCGAGACCTTGGCGCTAGACCAGAGACTGTATGAATTTGGCACGAGGGTTGCTTGCACCTTCGGGTCGGCAGTCGCGGAGGCTCTCATGGCCTGGCAGATCAAGAACAGCATCGGCTTCGGCGCGGGCTTCACCGCCGCCGTCGTCGGCCTTGGCGCGCTCGGCGCGGCCGGCGCCCAGACGATGTCCAGCAACTCCGCAGCCTTCAACGCCGGCTATGGCCGCATCGCCGGCCAGGAAAGCCGCATGGTCGAGTATTCGACCCGCGACGCCCACGGCAACCGCGTCGTGGTCGATGGCGTCATGCTGACCGGCGCCGATCAAAGCGTTTACTCGTCGAGCAACTCCTCGGGGTCGCTGGACGCCTATTCCGGCGTCGGGGGTCGCGGCTACAGCAGCTCGACCGCGATCGGCAACAATCTGACGGTCATCACCCAGGGCAACAACAATACGGTGATCGTCAATTCGACCCAGACCAATACCGGCAACATCTCGGCGGGATCGTCGGTCAAGGGCGGATCCGATGGGAAGTAAGCGTCTCGCGTTCATCGGGGCGATCCTGGCCTGCACCGCCCTGACGGCGTGCGGCACAGGCATGCCCAAGGTGTCGATGGAGGGAAACTACGCCAAGCCGATCGGCAAGGCGCCGGTCACCGCCAACCCGACAGACTATTCGGCGGCGCTGGTCTGCCTCAACCAGTACGCCAAGCAGAACCGCATCGCCGCGCCGCGCGTCGCGATCGGCCGCATCGCCGACTATACCGGCAAGGAAGAGTCCGACGGCTCGGGCCGCAAGGTGACGCAAGGCGCGTCCCTGCTGGCCATGACCGCCTTTGCCAAGGCCGGCATGCCGATGGTCGAGCGCTTCGACACCTCGGTGTCGGAGTTCGAACTGAAATACGCCAACAACAAGCTGATCAGCGACCGCCCCAATCCGGGCGCGGACGTGCCCGTGGACTATCGCCGCATCCTGGCCGGCCAGGTACCGGGTTCCGACTTCTATGTGGTCGGCGGCATCACCGAGCTGAACTACAATATCCGCTCAGCCGGCATCGACGCCTATGCCGGCGACAAGGACACCGACGGTCTGAAGGGCAATTTCAAGCGCCGGGTGTTCGTGATGAACATCGCCCTGGACCTACGCCTGGTGAACACCCGCACGCTAGAGGTGGTCGACGTTGTCGCCTACCAGAAGCAGGTCGTGGGCCGCGAGATTAGCCTGGGCGTTTTCGACTTCCTCAATGGCAATCTGTTCGACATCTCGGGCGGCAGGGGCGCTCTGGAGCCGATCCAGCTGGCTGTGCGGGCGCTGATCGAGCGCTCGGTCGTCGAGTTCAGCGCCAATCTCTATGGCATGCCCGGCCCGCAGGGCTGCATGCGCTACGACCCGATGGGCGATTCCACCGTCGGACAGACGGGCGCCTTCGTGCCGGCCTACAACAATCTGGGAACCAACAATGCGCAGACCCGCGAAGACCCGTCTCGCTGGAACGCTCGCAGCGATCCCGATATGCGCGATGCTAAGCGGGGTCGCTACTAGCCAGACCGCGCC
>JANOSS010000099.1:0-3564 GCA_031415995.1 Caulobacter sp.
AGGCCGCCTGGTCACCGCCTTCCTGGAGCAGTTCTTCCGTCGCTATGTCGAATACGACTTCACCGCCGGCCTCGAAGAGCAGCTGGACCTGGTGTCGGACGGCAAGCTGGACTGGAAACAGTTCCTGCGCGACTTCTGGAAGGACTTCGCCGCCGCCGTCGGCGAGATCGCCGAACTGCGCGTCACCAATGTGCTGGACGCGCTGAACGACGCCCTGGGCCCGCACATCTTCCCCGACAAGGGCGACGGCTCCAACCCACGCATCTGTCCCACCTGCGGGACGGGCATGCTGTCACTCAAGGTGGGCAAGTTCGGGGCTTTCATCGGCTGCAGCAACTATCCCGAATGCCGTTTCACCCGCCAGCTGGCCACCGCTGAAGGCGAAGGCGAGGCGGAAGCTGCCGACAAGGACCTGGGGATCAATCCCGAGACCGGTCGCTCGGTGTGGTTGAAGAACGGCCGCTTTGGCCCCTATGTCGAAGAGCCGCCGGCCGCGGAAAGCGGCGACAAGCCCAAGCGATCCAGCCTGCCCAAGGGCTGGCTGCCGGCCGCCGTCGACCTGGAAAAGGCCCTGCGTCTGCTGGCCCTGCCGCGCGAAGTCGGCCTGCACCCCGACGACGGCAAGAAGATCACCGCAGGCCTTGGCCGGTTCGGTCCTTTCGTGCTGCACGAGGGCACTTACGCCAATCTGGAAAACCCCGAAGAGGTGTTCGACATCGGCCTGAACCGCGCTGTCGCCCTGCTGGCCGACAAGCGGGCCGGCGGCGGGCGTCCGCAGCGCGGCCAGGCTGCAGCCCTGGCCGACCTGGGCGTCCATCCCGAGGACGGCAAGCCGGTGAAGGTGCTGTCGGGGCGCTTTGGCCCCTACATCAAGCACGGCGACACCAACGCCAATGTGCCCAAGGGCGCTGATCCTGCCGCAATGACCCTGGCCGAGGCTGTGGTCCTGCTGGCCGAACGCGTCGCCAAGGGCGGTGGCAAGAAGCCGGTGAAGAAGGCGGCCGCCAAGAAGGCCCCGGCCAAGGCGGCGACCAAGGCTCCGGCCAAGGCCAAGGCCGCCGCTGACGGCGCGGCTCCGGCCAAGAAGGCGCCCGCCAAAAAGCCGGCAGCCAAGAAAGCGGCCCCTAAAAAGGCCGCCGCCAAGAAGCCCGCAAAGGCTTCAACCGAGACGGGATCGTAACCCTACCCATGTTTGCGATCCGGGGTTAGATTACCGGCATGACGTCGCTTGAACGACCCCTGCCCCTGACCGTCGTGGTCGCCGGCCTGATCCTGGTCAGCGTCCTGGGCTTTGCCATGGGCGTGACCAATGCGTTGAAGGGCGGCAAGCCCAATGCCAGCGCCTCAACGGCGCCCCTGGCCGAGGTGTCGGGTGTGCCGGTCAGGGATGCGGCCCCGGCTCCGCTCTACGTGCCGGCGCCGCCCGAAAAGCCCAAGGTCAAGGCCGTCGAGGTCAAGACCGCCGAGGTCGAGGCTCCGGTCGCCGTGATCGAGGCCCCGCCCGCGCCGTCGGAAGCCGCGCCAGCCGCTGCGACCACGGCGCCGGCCCAGCAACCGCCGCGGTCGATCGAAGACCTGTACTGAGCTACGACCGCCTCCTCCGGCAGTCGGGCTCTTGCCTGTGAGACTCCCCAATGCGCCTTGCCGTCGCCGCCTCGATCATCCTCGCTACGGTCGCCATGGGCGCCTGCACCGACAGCAAACGGGCCAGTCGTGAGGCGACTTGGGGGGACAAGCCGGCGGACATCGTCTGCTGGAGCTACGGGACGCAGACCTTCGCTGGCCGCTCGACCGGCAAGGTCGAGTATGATGAGGGTGGTCGAATCTCGTTCGTCGACGCCGCCAATGGCCGTTACACCACGGTCGAGGGCGAGTGCCGGATCATCTATTCGAAGTAGAAATCCGCCCAACAGGGCAACCCCTGTCGCCTGATGACCTCCCGTCGGGCCAGTTCCGGCCGGTTCCAGCGTCTTTCCCTTGGCCATTCCCCCCGCTGCCGGGTTATCCCAGCACATGGTCAAACCGCGCACGCCCAAGTCGTCGAAATTCCCTGCCGCTCCCAAGCCGCCGCAAGGCCTGCCGGACCGTGAGACCCTGCTGGCCTTCCTGCGCAGCGCGGGCGAGAGCGGCAAGGCCGACATCGCGCGCCACTTTGGTCTGAAAGGCGCCGATCGCCGCGCCCTGCGTGAAATGCTGCGTGAACTGGAAGCCCAGGGCGACCTGGGCAAGCGCGGCCGCAAGGGCTTCGCCGAAGCCGGCTCGCTGCCGCCGGTGGGCGTGGCCGACGTGGTCGATCGCGACGCCGACGGCGACATGTTCGTCAAGCTGACCAAGTCCGGCGATGATGCGCCGCTGGTGCGCCTGTCGCCGGCCCGCAACGAGAACGCCGGTGGCGCGCCGGGCATGGGCGACCGCTTGCTGGTGCGCTTCGAGCGCCTCGAAAACGGCGAGATCGAAGCCCGGCTGATCAAGAAGCTGGGCCAGAGCGCACACAAGATTCTGGGCGTGATCCGCAGGCATCGCCGCGAGATCCGGGTCGAGCCGGTGGATCGCAAGTCCAAGGAAAGCCTGATCCTCAACGAGCAGGAAGCCAAGGACCTCAAGGACGGCGATCTGGTCATCGCCCAGGTCGGCACGGCCGCCGGTCGCTATGGCCCCAAGCAGGGCAAGGTGCTGGAAGTGGTGGGCCGCGAGGACCATCCGCGCGCCGCCTCGCTGATCGCCATCCACAGCCACGGCATCCCGACCGGTTTCTCCGAAGAGGCTGAAGCCGAGGCCGCCGCCGCCAAGCCGCCGACCCTGGAAGGCCGCGACGACCTGCGCGACCTGCCGTTCGTGACCATCGACCCCGTCGACGCCCGCGACCACGACGACGCCGTCTACGCCCATCCCGACCCCGACGCCGGCAATCCGGACGGCTGGATCGTCTGGGTGGCCATCGCCGACGTCGCCGCCTATGTGCGCCCGGGCTCGGCCCTGGACCGCGAGGCCCGCGAAAAGGGCAACAGCGTCTATTTCCCCGATCGGGTGGAACCGATGCTGCCCGAGGTGCTGTCCAACGGCCTTTGCTCGCTGCGCGAAGGCGAGAACCGCGCCACCCTGGCGGTGCGGATGGTGTTCGACAGCGCCGGTCGCAAGAAGAGCCACCGCTTCGTGCGCGGCCTGATGCGCTCAGCCGCCAAGCTGTCCTACGAGCAGGCCCAGGCCGCCATCGACGGTGTGATCCCGCCCGACGGCCAGGACGGCGACAAGGCCCCGCCCCTGCTGGATCCGATCCTCAAGCCCCTGTGGACCGCCTTCCGCCTGATGGGCAAGGGCCGCGACATCCGCTCGCCGCTGGGCATCGAGAGCGACGAGCGCAAGATCGTCATTACGAAAGAGGGCGAGATCGCTTCGATCAATCGCCGCGCCAGCCTCGAGGCTCACAAGCTGATCGAGGAGATGATGATCCAGGCCAATGTCTCGGCCGCCGAGAGCCTGGAAGCCAAGCGCACGCCGCTGATCTATCGCGTCCACGACACGCCCAGCCAGGAGAAGGTCCAGAACCTGGCCGAGTTCCTGGCG
>JANOSS010000100.1:0-7218 GCA_031415995.1 Caulobacter sp.
CGGGTCCCGGTAAGGCCTTAAGAGGGCCACCCGACGGGAGGCTGACGGATAACGATGACGCGGAGCGGACGGCTTCGTCGAAACGGTAATCTCTATCTCTCATCCGGACGTCGTCCGGACGCTCCGCAACCCTTTCCATCACCCTCGCAGTGAAAGCGCGAGGTCGCGGCGCCGTGTCACCCCGCCTTCGGCTTCAATCGCAACCCGCCCAGTAGCGCCCCACCGACGACATAGGTCAGCAATTGATAGCCGCCATCGATCCACAGCAACGGCAGGTTGCCGGCCGCATAGATGTAGTCGAGGCTGACCACCGTCAGGGCGAAGAACACGCAGGCGGCCAGGGCCACCCTGGCGCCGGCCATCCAACTGCGGGCGTCCAGCCGGCCGATCAGCCAGTCCAGGCCGATCAGGATGACGACCATGTTGACGAAGCCCAGGCTCATCCGCCACTCGGTCCCGACAAAGTCGGCTTCGGTCATTTCCATCGCCGCCATCCAGGCGTCGCTGAGGACCGCGCCATACCAGACGATGCCGATGATCTGTCCGACGACCAGGGCCGCGACGAGGCCCAGCCAGTTGATGCTCTTCACAGGCGTTGTCCCCCGATGGGGCCGGATCGTTCTGTCCAGCTCCCCAAGGCGAAGGGAAGCTGCATAACGATGTTTGGTCAACGGTCCGGCGCTTTTGTTTCGTGGCTCAGCCTTCTATATGCGAACGCCTGTTTCCTTGATCCCTGACTCCCCGGAAGATTTGCGCCTCATGGCTCGTATCCTGATCACCTCCGCCCTGCCGTACATCAACGGCATCAAGCACCTGGGCAATCTGGCGGGATCGATGCTGCCGGCCGACGTCTATGCGCGCTTCCAGCGGGCCCGGGGCAACGAGACGCTCTATATCTGCGCGACCGACGAGCATGGCACGCCGGCCGAACTGGCCGCCGCCGCCGCCGGTCAGGACGTGGCGACCTATTGCGCCGAACAGCACATCCTGCAGCGCGATGTCGCCGCCGCGTTCGGCCTGTCGTGGGACTGGTTTGGCCGCTCGTCCTCGCCGCAGAACCGCGATCTGACCCAGCATTTCGCCCAGGTGCTGGAGGCCAACGGCCTAATCGAGGAACGCGTCGACCAGATGGTCTATTCCATCGACGACAAGCGCTTCCTGCCCGACCGCTATATCGAGGGCACCTGCCCGCACTGCGGCTTCGAGAAGGCGCGCGGCGACCAGTGTGACAACTGCGGCAACCTGCTGGACCCCACCGACCTGACGAACGCCTATTCGGTGATCTCGGGCTCGCGGAACCTGGAGGTGCGCGACACCCGCCACCTCTATCTCCTTCAGACGAAAATGGCTGACCGCATCAGGGCCTGGGTCGATACGCATGGCGACTGGCCCATCCTGGCCAAGTCGATCGCCTACAAGTTCCTGGATGAGGGCCTGATCGACCGCGGCATCACCCGGGACCTGGCCTGGGGCGTGCCGGTGGTCAAGGACGGCGGGCCGCGCCCGGGCATGGAAGGCAAGGTCTTCTACGTCTGGTTCGACGCGCCGATCGAATACATCGCCGCCACCCAGGAATGGGCCGATGCTGAAGAAGGCCGCGACTGGAAGCGTTGGTGGCGCACAGACGCCGGCGCCGACGACGTTCGCTATGTCGAGTTCATGGGCAAGGACAATGTCGCCTTCCACACCGTCAGCTTCCCGGCGACGATCCTGGGCTCGGAAGAGCCGTGGAAGAGCGTCGACATGCTCAAGGCCTTCAACTGGCTAAACTGGTATGGCGGCAAGTTCTCGACCAGCTCCAAGCGCGGGGTGTTCATGGACGCGGCGCTGGAGATCCTGCCGCCCGACTTCTGGCGCTGGTACCTGACCTCGAACGCGCCCGAGAGCTCGGATACCGCCTTCACCTGGGAGATGTTCGCCAGTTCGGTGAACCGCGACCTGGCCGACGTGCTGGGTAACTTCATCAACCGCATCCTGAAGTTCACTGAGGGCAAGTTCGACGGCGTGGTGCCGGAGGGCGGCCAGCCGGGTCCGCTGGAAGAGAAGCTGTTCGCCGATGTCTCGGCCCGCCTTGCCGACCTCGCCGACCAGATGGACGCCATCGAGGTGCGCAAGAGCGCCCAGGCGCTGCGGGCCCTGTGGGTGGTCGGCAACGAGTATCTGCAGGAAGCCGCGCCGTGGACCGCGATCAAGACCGACCGCGACCGCGCCGCTGTAATCGTCCGCACGGCCCTGAACCTGGCGGCGCTGTACGGCAAGATCTCGACACCGTTCATCCCGTTCGCGGCCGAGAAGATCGCGGAAGCCTTCTCGCTGGACTTCCCGGCCGCCTGGCCGAGCAACGATGCGGCGATTGAGCTGTCATCGCTGCCGGTCGGCCTGTCGGTGCGCGCGCCCGAAGTGCTGTTCAAGAAGATCGACGAGGACATGATCGCCGAATGGACGGCGCGCTTCGGCGGGGCGGACGAGGGGTGATCGTCGCTGGTTGCCTGTCTGGCGTGCGCCGATGAGCAGCCTGACGCGGCTTAGTTTTTTCTACGTCGCGATGTATCTCGGGACAGGCGTCAGCCTGCCCTATATCGGCACCTATCTACGTGATCGCGGCATGAGCGGCGCAGCGATCGGCCTGATCCTGGCCATCCCCATGCTGGCCCGGCCATTCACCGGTCCGGCCCTGGCGGTGTGGGCCGACGGCTTCGCCCTGCGACGCTCACCGATGGTGTTGCTGTCGCTGGGCGCGGGACTTGGCTACGCGGCCCTGCTGATCGCGCCGGGTGCCCTGGGCCTGGCCATCGCCTGGCTGATCGGCCAAACCTTGCTGTCGACAGTGTCGCCCCTGGTCGACGTCATCACGTTGCGCCGGGCGCGGGCCGAGGGGTTCAACTACGGTCTGCCGCGCGGGATGGGCTCGGCAGCCTTCATCGTTGCCAATCTGATCATGGGCGTCGTGCTGGCCGTCGCAGCGCCGGCGATCATTCCGATCTGGATTGCCGCGGCGGCTTTCCTGACGGCTCTGGCGGCGGCGGTGTTCGTACCGCCCGAGCGGGTCCACGCCGAAGGCGCCAAGCCCGTTGGGTCGGAGCGCTGGAAAGGTCTCCGATTGCTCCTTCGTGACCGGACCTTCCTGCTGGCCGTCATGACCGCCGGCCTGATTCAAGGCGCCCATGCCTTCTACTACGGCTTCTCGACCATCCTCTGGCGGGGGCAGGGGATTTCAGAGCCGGTCATTGGCCTGCTGTGGGGCGTCGGCGTCGCCGCAGAGGTGGCCTTCATGTGGTTCCTGGAGCCCTGGCGCCGCAAGGTCGGACCCGAAAAGCTGATGATCCTGGGCGGGGCGGCGGCGATGTTGCGCTGGCTGGCCTACGCCTTTGCGCCGCCGCTCTGGATGCTGTTTCCGATGCAGCTTCTGCACGCCCTGACCTTCGCGGCCAGTTTCCTGGCCTCGCTTCGTCTGATCGAGAAACTGACCCCGCCCGCCAACGCCTCTGCCGCCCAGGCGATCAACTCGGCCCTGTCGGGCGGCTTCACCCTGGGCGTGGCGACCCTGTTCGCAGGGCCGCTGTTCGACGCCTTCGGCTCCTATGGCTATCTGGCGATGGCGGGCGTGGCGGCGCTGGGTCTGGCCGGCGCCATCGCCCTCAACCGCCGCACCGGCAGCCGTCAGATGTCGTAGTCGATCTCCTGGCCTTCCAGCCAGGCCACGATCCGTTCGGCGGCTTCGACCGGGGTCATGGCCGTGGTGTCGATGCGAAGCTCCGGCGCTTCGGGGGCCTCGTAGGGACTGTCGATACCCGTGAAGTTCTTCAGTTGCCCCGCCCGGGCCTTGGCGTAGAGGCCCTTGACGTCGCGCTCCTCGGCCACGGCCAGGGGCGTGTCAACAAAGACCTCGATGAACTCGCCGCTCTCGAGGATCTCGCGGGCCATGCGCCGCTCGGCGCGGAACGGCGAGATGAAGGCGGTCAACACGATCAGGCCGGCGTCGACCATCAGCTTGGCTACCTCGGCGACCCGGCGGATGTTCTCGACCCGGTCCTCCTCGGTGAAGCCGAGGTTCTTGTTGAGGCCATGACGAACATTGTCGCCGTCGAGGAGATAGGTGTGACGACCCAGGGCGTGCAGGCGCTTTTCGACCAGATTGGCGATGGTCGACTTGCCGGCCCCCGACAGGCCGGTCAGCCATACGACCTGGCCCCGCTGTCTCTTGAGCGCGGCGCGGGATTGTTTCGTGACGTCCGTATGTTGCCAGTGAATGTTATCGGCCCGGCGCAGCGCGAAGTTCAGCATGCCGGCACCGACGGTGCGGTTGCTGATCCGGTCGATCAGGATGAAGCCGCCCAACTCGCGATTGTCGGCATAGGCCTCAAACGGCACGGCCTGGTCGAGCGAGAGGTTTACGAGCCCGATCTCGTTCAGCTCCAGCCGCTTTGCGGCGGTACGCTCCAGCGTATTGACGTTCACCCGGTGCTTGATCTCCGTGACGCTGGCCCCGACGGTCCGGGCCCCGATCTTCAGCAGATAGGCGCGACCCGGGGGAAGGGGCTCGTCGTCCATCCAGACGACAGTGGCCTCGAATTGGCCGGCCACGGGGCTTGGCGCATCGGCGGCGACGATCAGGTCGCCGCGCGAGATGTCGATCTCGTCGGTCAGGGTGATGGTCACCGACTGCCCGGCCACGGCCTGGGGAAGATCATCGGGCAGGGCGACGATACGGTCGACCCTGCTCTCCCTACCCGAGGGCAGAACGCGGATGCGGTCGCCCGGCTTGACCACGCCCGAGGCGATCAGGCCCGAGAAGCCCCGGAAGTCGAGATTGGGGCGGTTGACCCACTGCACCGGCAAGCGGAACGGTTGGGCCTGCAGATCGTCCTCGACCTGAATGGTCTCCAGCCAGTCCATCAGGATTGGGCCGTCGTACCAGGGCGTCGCCTCGCTCTTGCTGGCCATGTTGTCGCCGCCCAGGCCCGAGATCGGGATTGGGGTGAAGACCGACAGGCCGATCTGATCGGCGAAGGCCTGGAAGTCGGCGACGATGGCGTCGAAGGTCGGCTGGTCCCAGCCGACGAGGTCCATCTTGTTCACGGCCAGGACGATGTGGCGGATGCCCAGCAGGCTGACCAGATAGGCGTGGCGGCGGGTCTGGGTGAGAACGCCCTTGCGGGCGTCGATCAGGATCACGGCCGCGTCGGCGGTCGAGGCGCCGGTGACCATGTTGCGGGTATACTGCTCGTGGCCGGGGGTGTCGGCGACGATAAACTTGCGCTTGTCGGTGGCGAAGAAGCGGTAGGCGACATCGATGGTGATGCCTTGCTCGCGCTCGGCGGCCAGGCCGTCGACCAGCAGGGCGAAGTCGATAGCGCCGCCCTTAGTGCCGACCCGCCTGGAGTCGGCTTCGAGGGCCGCAAGCTGGTCCTCGAAGATCATCTTGCTGTCGTAGAGCAGCCGCCCGATCAGGGTCGACTTGCCGTCATCCACCGAGCCGCAGGTGATGAAGCGCAGCAGCGACTTGTGCTGATGGGCGAGCAGATAGGCGTCGATGTCCTCGGCGATCAGGTCGGAGGGCTTGTAAATCGAATCCAAAGTGGGGGATGGCATCAGAAATAGCCCTCCTGCTTCTTCTTCTCCATCGAGGCGGACTGGTCATGGTCGATGGCCCGACCTTGTCGCTCGCTGGTGGTGGCCAGCAGCATTTCCTGAATGACCTGCGGCAAGGTGGAGGCGGTGCTTTCCACGGCCCCGGTCAGCGGATAGCAGCCCAGGGTGCGGAAGCGGACGCTCTTCATCTGCGGCACTTCGCCCGGGCGCAGCCGGAAACGATCGTCATCGACCATGATCAAAGACCCGTCGCGTTCGACCACCGGCCGTTCGGCCGCGAAATACAGCGGTACGATGGGGATGTTTTCGAGGTGGATGTATTGCCAGATGTCCAGCTCAGTCCAGTTCGAGATCGGGAAGGCCCTCAGGCTTTCGCCCGGGTGCTTGCGGGTGTTGTAGAGCTTCCAAAGCTCGGGGCGCTGGTTCTTGGGGTCCCAGCGCTGCTCGGCCGACCGGAACGAGATGATCCGTTCCTTGGCCCGGCTTTTCTCCTCGTCGCGGCGAGCTCCGCCGAAGGCTGCATCGAAGCCATGTTGGGCCAAGGCCTGTTTGAGGCCCTCGGTCTTCCACAGGTCGGTGTGAAGGGCGCTGCCGTGGTCGAAGGGGTTGATGCCCTTGGCCTCGGCTTCGGGATTCTTGTGAACCAGCAGGTCAAAGCCAAGCTCGGCGGCGATGCTGTCGCGCATCTCGTACATGGCCCGGAACTTCCAGGTCGTATCGATGTGCAGCAGCGGAAAGGGCGGGTGCGACGGAAAAAACGCCTTGGCCGCCAGATGCAGCATCACGGCGCTGTCCTTGCCGATCGAATACAGCATCACTGGGCGCTCGCACTCGGCCGCCACTTCCCGAAGGATGTGGATGCTCTCGGCCTCCAGGCGCTGAAGGTGGGTCAAGCGAGCCGGCGAGATGTCGGTCATGAACGGTTCCGGCGAAGCGCTGGGCGCGATCGATGCAAGCTGGGTAGGGGCCAAAACAAGCGTCCGCAAATAGAATTTAAGTGCCGATCGTCGCCGAATACGGCAACAGCGGGCTGTGTAGTGGCGAACTAGGCAGCGCCCGGCCCTAGGGCAAGCGGTGGAATTCTGCAGGCGTTGTCAGCTTGGGTGGCACCGAACTCCGCAATCATGACCGAAAGTTCACTCGGTTAAGGTGCGAGCCTGTCGCATAACGTCATTATCGCACTGTGGATCAAGCCATGAGCTTTCTGGCGGAAATACTGGCTATAGTTGTGGTCTGGCTGTCGTCTCTGGCGCTGGGCCAGCTGGGCATTGTGCTCGATACTCACCCCGTCGCCAAGTCTCCACCCGAACGCAAGGTTTTGCGTTCGCCGCGTGGATCCATGAAAAGTCCGGTAACGGTCGCTCCGCCAAGTGGGGCCACACCAACTGTCTAAAGCGCCGCCTTTTCCCTGCGCGACGACGTGAAGCCCTTAAAACTCAACCGAAGCCGCTTTGCGCGCGGGCTTTTCGCCGCTAGGTTCATTCCCTACGCGAAATAGGGGCAGGGCGCGCGTTGACTGTCTTCGCCCTTCGCTGACCGCCTTGGGACCCTGGCTGTGTATGAAGCCTAAGAAGCGCCAACCGCTCGATTTCTCCGCCGTCCCCGTGGAGGCGCCTGCAGAGGATC